>DAOWEE010000234.1 GCA_030638625.1 Methanosarcinales archaeon | reverse complement strand
TCTCTCCCCGTTAGACTGGAAACTGGTTTTAAGGTCGCTTCCCCATATGGGTTTCAGGTTCCCTGGGCTGTCATATGTAAAAAATAATAAGCCGCCCAGCCCTATGAGTATCAGCACTGCTGCGATAACAGGGGATGAATTCATTTTCATAGTTTTCACCCATTACATCAGTCGCTTTTTCATCTCTTCAAACTCTTCTGAGGTGATCTCACCTTTGGCATATCTGGCCTTCAGTATTTCCATGGCATTCATCTCTTGTCTGCCGCCAGTAGTTTTATCCTGGTCGACCAGCCATTTGATAAGCAGTATCACACCCACGATTATCAGTATCCAGAAAATCAATCCCAGTCCCATATATCCATACCCAAGTCCAGAACTTCCCATCATTCCATCCATAAACCACAACTCCACAATTTTGTTACTAAAGACTTTTACGTTCTGATATTAAATGTTATTGCTCGGATTGGCTTTGTGTAGAAAGTCGAATTATGCCCTGACTTTACACAGACTCTTTACTTTTTACACATGACGTACTTTATTATACAAAGCCCTACACTACGGGATTTAGGTAATGGTTGGTAACCACTTCATAATTCAAAGCAACAAATCCTTTTGTTTATGTATACGAAGACCTTGTACTTTTAGAGGCTGTCCGACAATTCAAATTTGTGGATAATCGGAGGACAATTAGGGCTTTAAATCGAAAAATAAGGAGAAATATTGTTACTGGTAGTAATTGTCGGACAGCCTCTTTTAGTATGGTGATAGTTATTGAAGAATGTGTGGTTTATGCTCAGGGAGTATTAAGAACTCCTATGAGATTTTTTTTAATATTAAGAAAATGCACACACAATAAGAAAGATTATTATTCCTTGAAAATATTATAATTGAATAAATTAAGGATAAATGTCATTCAATTTTATTTCCTTCTATTGGTATAAACAAATTCAAAATTTCATATTTTCGAGGTTTTAATGAGACATTACAAAAAAATTTCTTATTGGGAAAATATTCAAAGAGTTAATATTCTTAATGAATTTAGGAATCTTGTAATTGATTATTTCAATAATGTTGAAATTGGAGGATTTACTGGAGTAAAGGGGAATGAAAATTCAATTAGGGCAAGAGAATCAATAAACAAGACAATTAATAAAGTACATTTGATAATATTAACATCGGGGGTAAATCCAATTATAGGATATAATGGCGTAGAAAAAAAAATTGATTTAGTTTATGGTGTTTTTGTTATTCACAAATATGATATTCATCCTTCCCATTTAATAGACTTTGTTGATAGATCAATAGGTGTTTATGAAGAGGACGAATTAAATTCCAAAATGAGAACTGTAAATCCATTTTTTTGGTTGGGATTAGTTTTGGAGTTTATTGTTAATCTGCCTTTCAAATTAATAGGTGAATTAGGATTTAACCAATCAAAGTTTGAAACATCCTCTATTGGAAGGGTTATAAAATTATTTTTTAAGTTCATTGCCGTAATTGCTTCATTCTATACTTTTTATTTAGGATTAATACACTTTGGATTTGTAACATAGTATTTATCATACCTGCGCATGAATTAATACATAAATTTCCAAAAAACTAACCGCTTCTACGAAGAAATGAACCCCCTCCTCATCTCCAAACACTTCTCCCCCTGTACAATACCTATATACAAAACAAGGTCATACATTAAATTCATGAAAAACGGCTGTACCTATTTGTACACACTGTTAGTAATATCCCTCATAATCCTAGCCGGTGGCTGCACTTCAGACACTCCTACCCAAACCCTGGATGAACAACCCCCCGACGTCACTATCCCTGTTACAGCAAAAGGAGACCGCCTCTTAGGACTAGGATTAACAGAAGGTGCTGTTGGCTTTGGAGAATCCTTCAACATTTCACAGGACCTGGGTGTTCAGGTGGTGGAATTATCGTTAGCATGGGATGACATAGAAACCGCTCCCGGAACTTATGAAAATGAATACCTGAACATTGCCAATGCCTTCTACCCACCTAACAACGTGCAGGTTTCACTAAGCATAAACCCCATCGATACCAACAACCTGCGCCTGCCCCCCGACCTGGAGGACAAAGACCTTGATGACCCCGAAGTAATCGCACGCTACAACAAACTCATGGATTATGTCTTCTCCCGCACCCCTGAACTTGACCTGGTCTCGGTCAATATCGGCAATGAGATAGACGGCTATCTGGGGGACGACCAGGAAAAATGGAGGCAGTACAACCGCTTTTATCAACAGACAAGTGCCCATGTAAGAAGTAAAAGACCCAGCGTCCAGGTGGGGACAAAAATCATGTTTGAAGGAATAATGGGAAATGAAGCCAGGACAATAAACCAGCACAGCGATGTCGTTCTGGTCACTTATTACCCCCTTAATCAGGATTTCAGCGTAAAAGACCCTGATGTAGTGCACAAAGATTTCGATGAAATAACATCCTTTTACAGCAACAGGACAATCTATTTTTCAGAAGCAGGCTACCCGTCCAGTTCATACCTGGGAAGTTCGCAAGAGCAGCAGAGTGAGTTCATCACAGAGATGTTCAGTGCATGGGACGACCATAGTGAACAGGTAAAATTCATCAATTTCATCTGGCTCCATGATATCCATGAATCAGAGGTTAACATGTATACAGGATATTATGGTCTCTCATCCCGTGGATTTTCAGAGTACCTTGGAACCCTGGGATTCAGGACATATGATGGTGAAGACAAAAAGGCCCTGGTTACGTTGAGGAATGAAGCAACATCTCGGGGATGGTAGAAATGGATGAACAAATAACCCAGCCCCCCTCTTTATTCACTAAATTATTCTCCTGGCTTATTCTCGGTTCTTTATCAGTCTTCTTTGCAGAAGTGGTCTCAGGTTCTGATATGTTCCCGTATTTCAATCCCTGGGGAATTGTAGCGATAATGCCCCTCTATACACTTCATATCCTGGTGCTGGCCTACGTAGTTTTTAACATCGGCAAGCCCCGTTTCTATACACTTTTCATAGCAGGAGCCATCTTTGGTATGTACGAGGCATATATCACCAAAGTGTTATGGAGTCCAAGCTGGGGAGACCCCCTGTTCTTGTTTGGCGGGGTCGCTGTAGTAGAATCCATCGTCCTTGTACTCTTCTGGCACCCGTTCTGGGCATTTATAATTCCTCTTTTTGTAGCTGAGAACCTGTTATCCAATTCGAACGAGATAGTGAACGGCCTGCCCGATAAAGTAAAAAGGCTGCTCAATGCCAGAAGATCCTACCTGTTACTCCCGTTATTTGCATTTGTAGCCGGTGTACTGCAAAGCGGCAACTCGCCATCTCCAGGTCATTCCCTGTTATCAGGAGTTTCGACCCTTGGATTCATCATTTTGCTGGTCGTTGTGTGGAGGGTTAAAACAAAAGGGAAAGAATATACCCTGCGTCAGCTGCTTCCCTCGAAAAAGGAATTTCATCGATTGCTATTCCTATTGATTGTGTTGTATGTAACCATGGGTGCAGTAATACGGCCTGAAGTGCTGCCAGGCCTGCTGCCCCAGTTGAGTATCTGGTTGATATATGCGGCCCTGTTCGTGCTTTTGTACCTGCATCTAAAAAGGTCGGGAAAAGCGGCAATACCTCAAACCATCAACCTGCCACGCCCGGTCAAATTGAAAAAACTGGTCATGTTCTCTTTGATATTTACTTTCGCTTCAGCCATCTTCACAGCAGCCGGGGTCGGTCTGGTAATAATGGTCTTAATGTGGTTCGGCGGAGGTACGCTGGGAATATTTCTGCTTGTGCAATCTATCAGGGATTTATTAATTTAATGGCTGATATATAGTGAAAAACCAAACAAGATTTACTAATTTCATATCACTGATATTTCCTGCCTTGATCTCACTTCATTGTACATCAGGCTGAAAGTAAATGTCCCTGTTTCATTGAAGGTATATTCATGATATTTCATGTAATTCAGGTGTATTGGTACATCCCATAGACCGTCTTCACTGATCAGTTCACGGGGATTCTTCTTATCTTCAAAGTTCCTCCACTGTACAGTGTCTCCCATAACAATTTCCACATCCCCTAAAGGAGTGAATTTATGACCTTCAACCTTGATGTAGTTAGTAATGGGGTCACGTCTCGGTGTGGGTTCCGGCGTGGGCGTGGGGGTTGGAGTAGGAGTCGCGGTCGGGGTAGACGTAAGTGTTGGAACCGGTGTTGATATTTCGCCATCATCCGACAGACTTGAGTTAGAAGTGTCAGAGGGCGTAATGGTAATAGTATATCCCATAATGTCATAGGAAATACAGCCAGATAGTAGTATTGATATTGAAAGAATTGCAATAGCAACGGTCATCATAAACGTTTTTTTCCGGGTCATAATATGCCACCTTTTTTTGTATAGAGTAAGAAAAACTCATATATATTATTATCGCAGCCCAGCGGGGCAGTATTTATTGAAATTCGCCCCTCACCGTAGTAAACACCGGCCCACGCAGGTCAATCTTCTTCTTATGCCCGGTGATGTTGCGCTGGGCAATGGGGTCAAGCTTTACATTCACTTCAGAGGGGACTTTGACGATACGCACCCTGGTTTCAGTGGAATCCCCTGTGGCCGAAGCAGCCTCAATCTCTGCTGCCGCCAGTGCTGCAAAGGCTTCGATATATCTCAGGTTCGCCACCGTGCCTTGATTAAATTTCTTCTCGTATTTGGGTGAATCTGGCAGGCCCAGGACATCACCATCCACTACCACGATGTGATTCATGGCAGCAGGCCCGCACAGTTTGGTACCTTCCTCAGGTTCGGTTACCCAGACCTTGACGTCCCGGTCGTTAACTTTCCCCTCCCATGCCAGGAACTCGCACGGGCTGGCATCGCCGCCGTGCTCCTCGCATACCCTGACAATGGCGCGCTGGATATCCCATCCTTCCCTGCTGGCAGGTGCCTTCTCAACAGATATCATGCCTGCCAGTTCTTCGTCAGTCATCTTCCATTCGTCCTCATAAAGTGGGAACTGTGGATATGTAAGGGCGCGCACATCCTTGGAATTGTGCAGTATCATGGCCAGACGCTCCACACCCAGTCCCAGGTTCATCACCGGGTACGGGATGTCGTACTGGGCAAGTGCAGACGGGGAATAGATACCGAAAGTAGCCACTTCCACCCATCCATCACTGTATTTGGTACTGCTGCCAACCAGGCCCGGGTGGTATGCGAACACCTCTATCTGGGTATCAGGTACGTAGTACTTGCTGCGTTTCTCATCGGGCCTGAAACTGAACTTCTCAAACCCGAACTGGGACAACAACCCTGCGGCTACGGCCTTACCGTGTTCCACAGTTACTTCCGGGTCCATGATTATGCAGGATGCAGAGAAATATGTCATCAACCGGGTGGCATCCTCTTGCTGTTCCCGCCTGAAACACCTGTCCACGCTGAACATCCGCAGTGGAGGTCGGGCCCGTTCAACCATAGCACCCAGGGATATGAACCAGCCCGAAGTCATATGGCTTCTCAGGGTCTTGTTTGAGCCGACTGGTGCCAGTTCCTTGAATTCAGGGAAAACATGGTCCAGCATCACTGCCACTTTGGAGTCCGGC
>DAOWEE010000087.1 GCA_030638625.1 Methanosarcinales archaeon | reverse complement strand
TTAATCTCACGCATGATGGAATTGTCATATATTACCTTGGGTATTAGTACATCTGGCATGTCCTTCATGAACTGCATGATGTAAGGAATCTCACCGTAGTAATCTTTCACCTGGTCAAGAAGCTCTTCAACAGCTTCTTCCTGGTCTTTTTTCAGTATTCTGTCAATATCCTCTAATTCCAGGACAGCCACCCTCAATCAAATGTATATAATTTCATGTGTTCAACCTGCATCCACATTAAAAGGGTACAATCAAAAGTACATAAATATTTTGGTAAAATGGCAATGCCATTGGAAAAAATGAAAAAAAATGTTGTGTGATATTAGCTGTCAATTACTCTTTGACGAGTACAGCATTTACCACACCATCCTGACCGGGCCTGCTTGTGACCCTGGCATTCCCAATTTCAGTCCTTACGATTGAACCTTTGGTCAGGATATTCCTTCTAATGTAATACAGGTTAGCCGAATTTTCAGTCACTGTTTCAATGGAAACCTGTTTGGTAGTGTTATTTGAGGGGTCTGTGACATTAGCAATATTGCACCTCAAAAGGCGTACTTTTCTGTTGCCGCCCAGGGTTTCAACATTCTTACGTCTGGTCTCAGCCAGATGAGGTTCTGCTGCCTCACGACCCAATTCCAACTTCCTCTTACCCTGGGACCGTACGAGCCGCCCACCAGTATATTTTCTTCTTGATTTTCCCTGATATCTCATTTATTCAATCCTCTGTAGTATAATAGTGATTATAGTAACTGAGGGCTTAAACACATTTAATAATAATAAACATATCGGCTAATCACGTACCAAAACGTTTCAATTTCAAGTGGTTAGGAAATGTTTATATATCGATTATTACCAGTTAAGACTTGTTTCCCCCTATGTGGGCGCATGGCCAAGCCTGGATATGGCAGCAGCCTCCTAAGCTGAAGATCGAGGGTTCGAATCCCTCTGCGCCCGTCTTTTACATTTTTTCATCATACTGCTTCATTTCCCCTCACTTAAAGTAAACAACCATGCATTATAAATATCATGAATAACAATGATATACTTGGATACTTGTACACACCCGAGATAGTTATTAATCCACCCTACCAAATATATGTCCTATCCATTAACTATCCCTCAAATATCTTTTAAGCAAGTATCCATTCCACTCATTAATTTGTAGATTATAGAGACCGTCCCTTATTCAAATTTACAATAAGAAATTTAATAACGGTGTGCTGCGATTATCATAACCATGCAGTCAAAAATTGCAGTGGTATTTGACAGTGCCGGCACCCTCTTGCACATGTACAGGGTGGCAAAGAACACGGTTACATCTGAATACCTCGATGACCTAATTACCACTGACCTGGTGGGACGGTATCCTTACTGTGGATTGATCATACTCCACACCGACCCTGACAGAATCATGAACTGCAATTCCCATAACAGGATATACGACTTTATTCTGGAAAATAACATTGAAATTGACCTGAGCTGCTCAAGTAGTCCACTAACACTGGACCAGGTGAAAAAAGCACTTGAACTTGACACCAGGACCACTATGCAGGACTTGCATGATGTGATAACAATAATCAGGAATAAATGTCCGGATATATTCTACCTGGGCGTGGGAATCATAGTGGAAATACAGTCCAATACCATTGTATATACCGTCTGCACGGGCGGCAGGCCTTTCACTAACACCCCGGCTGCCCTGAACACTTTAAAAGAGTGGGGTGTGGATACTTTCATAGCTTCAGGGGACAGCATGCGCAATCTGGAGATACTCGCCCAGGTAGTGGGCATACCGGTGGAGCGGGTGTATGATGTAGCTACGCCCCAGAAAAAAGAATGGGTGATAAGGCACCTGAAAAAGCATTATGAAAAGGTGGTTATGGTTGGAGATGGCATTAACGACATTCTGGCACTGCGGGAAGCAGACAAGGGCGTGGTATCCATCCAGCAGATGGGGGCATGCCAGGAAAGATTGTCTGCTGAAGCCGATATTATTATCACAGACATCGAGCAGATAGTGAAAATAATTCGAGAAATGAAAGAACAGTAATTCAGACGTAATTCAGTTATATCCCAGGGCATCCACTATCCGGCCCATCTCATGCCCGGTGGTCTCTGTGCCCACCACAAATCCTTTTGAATTAGCAAGCAGACCTGAACCCACCAACGGCGACCCTAGATTGACAGTCCCGATATCCACAGGAAGTCCGAATATTTCACCAAGGCGTTCCAGTTCAAACTCATTAGACCTGGGATGAGCCAGCACACCCGTATTGGTAACGCAACCTGCCATCCCCACGGTCTTAAGTCCACCTACAGTGCCTCTGTGCACCTCTACACCCAGGAACTTACCGATATCTTCCACGGCACTATCAGACAGGTTTGGATTGACCAGTGCAGCCGTATCATTAACCAGTACGTTATTGCCTGCCGCCGTGTAAATACCCTTAAGTCTTTGTGCAGGCACATATTTTCTTATCCGGGCCAGTTCAGAATCATTGACCCGTTCTGAAACCATGAATCCCTGGCTGTTGCCGCAAGACAATGACCCGATAACGCTGCTGCCATCTATATTAGTAGGGATGGCTGTAACACTAAGAGCATTCTCGATGATTCGTATGAATTCATTACCAGCCTCACTGGGAACCAGCACAAAATCCTCAGTACAACTGGCAAATACTCCAAGTACTGATATTCCCTGCAGGTTAATCCTGTTTTCCATTATCAATCTTAAAAAAAGTGGGTGAACCGTAGCAAAAGTGAATAATCACTCAGCTGCCAGTTCGGCTTCCACAATACCATCTTCAAACTTCATTGCCTTAATCCGTATCTTGCGTGGCGGCTTTTCAGACCCGCGCTCCCATATCTTTTCACTTATCTTAGGGTCAATACGAATCAGTTCGCGGTCTGTTTTAGTATGCTGCTCGAGAAACTTGAACACCACTTTTACTGCCTTTTTGCTGCGCTCCCATCGCGGTGCATGCTTAGCATTCCTGAGTGGTATTGTATATACCTGTTCTTCACCAATTTCTACCATTATACTGCCCCCATTATCCTATATTCAAACTGCTACGTCTCCAATGCCGTCTCTTGGGATGGGACGCTACAGCCCTGTTAGTCTTGATTATGGCCCATGAAGGAACCCTCTGATTCTGATTGTGCGCTTTAGCCAATCGCTTTTTCTTACCTTTTGTCTTCTGACTCATCTTACTACACCTATCTCTTGATAATTTTAAGGGTATATTCGATTAATTACGTGTGATTGTATATGTTCTGGGAATGAACGCACCACAATACTCTCACCTTCGTTATATTGTTTTCGTATAAATGCCCTGAGTTCAGCCTCATAGTCGGCCTTATCCACGGTATCACTTTGTGCCTGCACAACCTTCAGATGTTGCCTGACCAGTGCATCAATTGCTGAACGTCCGTAACCGAAAAGAGGACGCATATACATGGTATTGTGCCGGTCCTCCAAGCTTTGTACATGGGGCATGCTGAGCAGCGGCACCCGGTCATCCCTGCGCGTGCCATCGGCCACCGCCCGGCAGGAAGATTGTGAACATACAGCCTCCAGGGCTTGCTGGTGAAGATAATTTATAGCCCGCCCAGGTGAACCATCCTCCACTACCAGGGATGCTGCCTCCTCGATATGAGAAGAAGGCAATGTAAGCACACTATGGGGGAACCCAAGTTTTGAAGCAGATTCTGCTGCAAATTCATGAGTGGGAGATATTCCGAAGTTAATCGTAACAAGTTCTACCTGAAAAAATGGTTCGAGCAGGAGTGCTGCCAGTGAGCTGTCTTTTCCACTGCTGAACAGTACACTGACCTTCATTTCCGTGTGATGCTCATCTCGCGTTTTTTAGG
>DAOWEE010000273.1 GCA_030638625.1 Methanosarcinales archaeon | reverse complement strand
CTTGTTTATTCATGTTGCCTGGGTTTGGAGAGTCAGGAATGAGAAACAGGGTGCCGACTATGGATGTGATTTCTGCCGCCCCTTTTGTTTTACTTATGCAGGGTGCCCCTCCTGATTTGCTCAGCTCGCCCTCGTGGTGAGGTGGGCTGGCAGGGGCTTTTTCAGTAGTTCGTTTATATTCGGCTGGTTGTTGGTGGCGGAGTGTTGCTATGGTTGTTAAAATACAAAAATTATGTAATATTAAATGGAACCTTACTTTTATAGTATTTTCCGAAACTTTATTTAGGAACTAATTTTATATAGAAGTCCTTCATTTCCATTGCAGAAAATCCTCCTTGATGTTTATCTGGATGTCCCTTCCGATCTGCTCCACCCACTACAATATTATTGGTGGCAGTCTCTTAATGAGACCCATCGTATCAAAGGCATTATTGCATTTCTCAGTTCTATTCCGTCTTTAGTGAGAGAGTATTCCACTCTCGGAGGTACTTCAGCGAATAATTCTTTTTTGATAAGGTTTGCATTCCCCAGTTCTTTCAATCTATCGGATAATGTTTTTGAACTTATCTCACCAAGCTTTTTTTCAAGTTCGTTATAGCGTAATTTCTGGTTATTCCCGATCGCACTGATGATTAATAAAGCCCATTTTTTACTGAGGATACCCATAATACCCTCAATTGAACAAAAGCATATATCGTCCTTATCTATGGTACATTCCTTGCTTTTCTTTTGCATAGTAACTTCCTTTTTTAACAGTAGCTCTTTAACATTAAACTTGACAATTTAAATACTTTACTAACTAAAGTAACTTTAAAGAATGAAGGAGGTGAGAAGATGTGTATGGAATGTATCCCCTTAAATAAAAATCATGAAAAGCAATTGCATGATTTTACAGAAACACAGAAAAAAGAGAACGATAATGAAAATTACAAATGAATCTAAAAAAGTACAATATTCTCTCCTGCCGCCCCCTTTCGCTTCACTCTGCCCGGGTGCCCCTCTTGATTTGCTTCGCCCGCCCTAGTGGAGGCTGTCCACCAATTCAAAATTCCGAGAAAAAGAAGGCCAAATATGGCTTTAAATCGAAAAATAAGGAAGAGTTTTATTACTCATAGTAATTGTTGGACAGCCTCTTAAACGGTAAAGTTGACGTGTCCATCGATATATTTATCAGGGGAATTGCAAAAGGACAACCTCAATGTGGTATGGGCCCCCATTCAGGCTTTAACCTTTATTTACTCTGTAATATTGTTATTGCTTTATTATTTTGATTTCAGGGAAAATCTCATGTGATACGCAGTAATAACCCGGGCATCTTTCCTTAGCAATTTCATTCAATCTATTCAGGTTTTCCATGCTTGAGTCTGTATCGACGATCATTTCCCATTTGAGATGCTCTAAAATTGGATTCTGCGTAACTCCAAACGCCCCTGTCAGGTCCATATTCGCAGCAGCTTTTATCTTAAAGCTTTTGAGTACGATCCCTTCCAATGCAGCCCATTTGGCAAAGGTAGCTGCATAACAAGCTACTAAGCCGTAAATACAATACTGTACAGGGTTAGGGGCTGAACCCCCGCCACCCAGAATCAATGTCTCATCGGATTGAATGACAAAATCTCCCCCATTTTCTGTTTTTATTTTTGCTTCAAACTGGGGGCCGGTTTTGTCAAGCAGCCATTCACCTTCTACTTCTATTGTTTTTTTTCCTGTAGAAGGATCATTTCTTGCTTTTTCAATAGTTTCCCTGAATTTATCCACATCTACCTTATTTACTATCATTCTTTCACCTCTTTTTCGCTTTTGAACTTTTTAACCGAAAACTAAAACATTGTCAGATTCTTCAACTATATGCACCATGTCATGCATAGTAGAGACTGGACAAAACTCGCTGCCTTCCATCTGTCTTAATTTAAGGCAGCTTCCACATGAATATATTTTTCCATCATTCTCTACAAAAAGCTGCATCTGTTCTTTGATATTGAATTTTTCACTTTCGATATTCTCTGACTCCACTCCATTGCCGAGCAGAAAGACCTTCACCTCGTGGTCTTCAAGTAGTGAAGTGGTACCGAATCTAAATGCATTCCACACGGTTTCTGGTTCGTTTGTATTTACTATTATTCCAAATTTCATGACACCCACGTTGCTAACTTTTCATTCTCTGGTTGTTTTGATAATTCTGAATTTTTCCAATATTGATCTCATCTGGTTGTGAAGGTTCCGTTTAGCATCGTAACCTGGTTTGACAACCCATACATAATCATTACAAATGGCATAGAAGACCTCCACAATAAGAATAATTGATTTTTATATAAAAAGATATTGCATAAACCGAGTGTTCTCCTAAATGTTCCGCCCGCCCCTGTGGTGTGTGGGGCTGTCAGGCGCTTTTTTGGTACCTCGTAAAACCTTGAGTTTTTCCTGCAGTAAGTGTACCAAGTCTGGATAATTCATTTATCCACAATATATTTTCTAAAAAACTCTGGTCTGAACCCTAATGCATTCATGAGGACAGCCAATATGAAAACAATCGAAAGCTTCATCCTGCCTTTACTAATGTACCGTCGGGAAGATGTGTCAATCTTACAGTCTATTTGCTTCAGTTTGCCAAATTTCTTAGCCTTACGGCAGAACTCCACATCCTCCAGAAAAGGTATATCATCATAACCACCTATTTTTTCAAACATTTCTTTCTTTATGAAAAATCCGTAATCACCATAGAAAATACTGGTCAATCGTGTCCTGAAATTGCCCAATAAGCTCACCAATGTTAAAAAAATGTCAGCATCATTAAACCTTTGCGTGAAACCACCACCAACAGTAGTTGCATCTTCCAATTCCATCTCAATTTTCCTCAAAGACCCCACATTAATCAGACTATCCACATGGAGAAAGAGCAGGATATCTCCCCGAGCACTCTGGGCACCTCTATTCATCTGGTTGCCCCTTCCCTTTT
>DAOWEE010000108.1 GCA_030638625.1 Methanosarcinales archaeon | reverse complement strand
GTGTGAACCACCGGCATGTGTACTGTGGCATGAGAAACAAGTCTTATTGCCCTGCTGGATCGAGTCAATCACGGATGGTTTACTGCTTTGATGACAGGTGCCGCAGCTTGAGTTTCGCTTTTCAATATGTTCGATGGTGAGATCATTGCTATAGTGGCATCCGCCCTGGATACAGGTTGTCATGTTGGTGGGTGAAATGTGGAGGGCTGAAAAATTCAACACTTCACGATATGGTCGGTAGTATTTTACTCCCACACCATGGCAGCCCACACAATATACGTCACCATCGACTCGCAGGTATTCGATACTGGTTACCTGGCCGTATTCACCATTCCCATCGGTACCGTGCTGGATTCCCAGGTCACCCCGTGTGAGGTTCGGCCCACTTGCGTTGCCATGGGGGTCATGACATGCCGGACAACTTACCATTGAATCCAATACGCTGTCCCGATTCGAATCCCATACCAGGTCAGGACCGGCTCCCGCATCTATTTTGTGCAGGTCAAGATGGTCCCAGTGAATATTGGCAGGATAATTCCCAAAATTATGGCCTGAAAAATTTTCATTGATAAAATTTGTACTGATATTTGAAATATTCAAGGGATATCCGGGTGTGACATTATGGGTCCAGAGATAATTGGAATAACCAGGTTCCAGGCCAAGTAGGCTTGATTCCATATGGCATCCATAACATAATAAAAAATCACTTGAATTATAAGCGGAAGATGGCAGCGGGAGTGTGAGATTATTGGTAAAATCACCGTGAGTAGGATTGGGATATTCAGTGACGTTTACATGACAGTCAATACATTGAAGGTATTGGTGGGAACTGTTATCAAATAGTGAAGAGTTTATAAAAGAATCTGGTTCCGAATGGCATCCAGCACCGAAACAGAAATTGTCTGAAGAGGCACTGCCAACCGGAATTATGCTGATAAATAATATAGCAAAAGCCAGGGCTGAAATTATTGCGGGTCCATAACTACAATTAAAATTCCTGCCAATATGTGTCATAATTTATGCAGTGCAATATTTTCATTATTCTGAAAAATATCCATCAGTTTTTCTGGGAACTTTTCTATCTTTATCTATTTCTATGTCATTTGTTTATGCAACATTTCAGATTTCTTGAATTATACACAAAAAACACAAATCTACACATAAGGTAAACAGTGTGAACTAGACTGGAACTATAATATTATGTATTATATATAATTTAGCTTATACTTAGCCATGATTTTACAGAAGATATTTTTCCATGATTTAGAAGATTTGAAGGCTCCTGAAACAAAAGGTTTATTTCAGATAGGCTATATTCCAGAACACCCCAATGCGGGCCGGTAGATCAGGGGAAGATCGCTACCTTGGCATTTGGATTGGCTGTAAAGCTGTCCAACCTGAATGGTAGAGGCCTCGGGTTCAAATCCCGACCGGTCCACTTATTATTTTATAACCTGGTTCTTACATGTGATTTCTAAAAAATATATTAGATTACCATAGTAGCTGGTATTCGAGATAAGAAAACATTACAACGCCTCGCTGAACAATAGTTATGGGAGGAAACTCTAAATTTTTTGGTACCTACTAACAGGATACCGGATTGAGGGGATCGGATTTATTTTAATGACGCGAACGGGAATTTTTAGTGACTAAGGGCAGCGAATTGGCTGGAAAATATGGATCTCCCGCTTCTTTAAGGACACGCTCTCCCGTTTTCCCACACCCAGCTCGAGCTTCCGGTAACTGTGGGCCGGCAGCTCGATCTTAAGGGTCATCCCGCTGTCAGTGGTCAATTCAACCTGATACGTGGGACCTGTATGCAGCGACCTGGTAATCTCACCATCCATCTGGTTCTCTTTGACGGGAGTTCTTGTAGGTCTGTCCTTCCTCAATATCATCACCTGTTCGGGCCTGATACACCAATGCACCTTTTCCCCCTTTGAAATGGTATGGTAATCGGCTATGAAAGTAGTATTTCCTGTTCGTACCAGAGTGGCATTGGCTGCTTCATCCACATCCTCTATTACCCCGGAAAAAATATTCATAACCCCCACCAGTTCAGCCACAGAGATATCAGCAGGACGATTGAACACTATATCAGGACTATCGACCTGGGTTACCTTTCCATTATTGAATATAACCAGGGTATCTGCCATGGTAAAGGCTTCCACAGGGTCATGGGTTATGAAGATCACCGGTATTTTGAACTGCTCTCTAATAGATTGCAATTCCTCTCTGAGCCTGAGCCTTGTGACATTGTCAAGTGCAGCAAGGGGTTCGTCCAGCAGGAGCAGCTGCGGTTCTCTTATCAGGGCTCTTGCCAGTGCCACTCTCTGTTTCTGACCTCCTGAAAGTTCTGATATTCTTTTCTTTTCCATGCCATGCAGCTGGAACAGTTCTATCATCTCCCTTACCCGCATACTGTTCTTCTCTGCGTACGCTATGTTCTGCTCCACATTCAGATGGGGGAACAGTGAGTAATCCTGTGACATATAACCGATATTCCGGACCTGTGGGCTGAGATTTGTGGTCGTGGAAGAATCAAAGAAAACCAC
>DAOWEE010000303.1 GCA_030638625.1 Methanosarcinales archaeon | reverse complement strand
TTATTGTCCCCCTCCAGCCCCCCATCCTGTATGACCCTTAGCATTATTGTAATCCCTATTAAGTTGGACATCACCCCAACCAGGATAAAGAAGGTTTGATACTTCACAAGAAATAAGGCCGCAGCCGACAGACCCAGCAGAGGCAGCACATCAGTCAGGTGGTGGGCGCAGCATGCCGCCATGGAAACGGTTGATATGCTGCCCGAAGCTGCTACTGATGAGGTGCTGGCATGCTTACGAGCAATCCTGATATGAGTATATAATCCGGTCTGTATCCCGAAACCCGCTGACAGCAGCAGTATCCAGTACCACATTTCCAGGAACTGGTCCCAGGCGTGATGAAGTGAATTGGCGACGGCCAGGATACTAAAATACACTAGTAGGAGGGCCAGACCGCCTATAATTCCAAATATGACTGGTTTTTTCATAGTATGTATTCCATAAGATTATGTACTCAAGTAACTGCAAGCGTTAGCGAGCAGTTTCTTGTAGTATATTCTATTGGAGTTCATCGATTCTCTTATTAATTGAATTGATGAGTGTTTTCCTGTTCTTGCCATTCAATTCCCGTTCAATGGTCTCTTCCAACAGGACAATATCATCGATATCCTTGATACTGGATTGAATCTCCTTTACTGTAACAGATAAGTCTATATCTGAATCTGAAATATCTGAAGTACTATCTTCAGGCATGCATTCTTCCTGTTCCATTTCCTTCAGGCAATTGATTATCTCAAGGGCAGCAGCTTTATACTCTGATCTGTACTCGTCGTATTCGTCCTCTAATATCAGGCCGTCATCCAGTTCGTTGTCCAGGTTACGCAGTTTCTCAAATATCCTGAGCTTTTCATCTTCCAGTTCCTGCCTTGACATCTGCAAAACATCAGATTCGCAGGGCTCAATTAATTCATCCGGACTCCTTGACCTTTGAACAGGTCTGTCAGAATTACCTTTTACCTTACTGGATAATGCCGGGTAAGCTAACATAATTATAATCAAAATCCCGAGCACCAGATAGACTACCCAATCAGTTGTATCTGAGCTGTTCCTGTCCGGCAACGTATAGCCGCTAACGGTAAAGAGTATAGTATCACCAGGGGTTGGGTGGGCGTATCTCAGTACATCGTAGTTCCTTCCATCCAGATTCTCAGTATCGGTGGCTGTAACCTGGCTTTTAAGGTCTATCCCGGAATCAGAATCCCCGTACACCATGATATATGAGGAAGAGTACAGAATATCCTTTTCAAAGACAAATTCTTTATCATCCGTATCAAGGTAATAGAAAATAGTAGCCTCTGTGGTGTCGCCCGGTAGCAGGGGTTCCATGGGGTCCACCCACATCCGTTTATCCTCCTGTATCATACAGCAATCCATGATATCGGTCTGCACATCCCTTATCGCAAGCGGGGTTCCGATGCCTACATAGACACCATCAGGTCCGTAATAAGAAGTATCTCCCATGTTCACGAACTGGATGTATTCCTGCACCCAGGGTCCGTTCATGTCCTGGCCGATGACAATGTGGTCTGCTACTGTCCTGATGTTGGTATCCTTTGTAGTAGAATCGTAGATCGTGATATTTGCAATAATGGATGACCCGTTCAACCGGACTTGTTCACTGCTATAGCCAACATACATATAATCGGCCTGAACCCAGTGTTCGGACAGGTCAACGTTGGTAAATTCATAATGGCCGGCACCATCAGTAATTGTGGTGGCGCAGATTGTATTGATACTGCTCATCAGATTCAGGGTAATGCCTGACACATCTTTTCCATCAGCATGTACCACCCAGCCCTCGATCCTGCCTGAAAAATCAAAATCCACCACAGGGTTCTGAGGGGATGCCATACTGTGGTGGGTGATATCCTCAAATGAGACGTTTACCAGGTATTCGCCGGATTCGATTTCAAAACTGTATGTCCCTGATGAGTCGGTTATAGTGGATGCAATCCTTGTGGTCTGTTCGTTTGCAACCCTGTCCAGCGTCACTTCCAGACCAGATTGTACGTCTTCATTAGAGGACACATTCCCGCTAATTGTCATACTTTCCTGTGCCTGTACCTGACCTACCAAAACCACCATAACCACCAGCGCTGTGACAAAAACCATCAGTACTGTGACCAAAAACGCAGTCAATGTAAAATTTTGTTTCATTTTTCTCCCCCTTGCATATTGTTTTCTTCCAGGTATTCCAGGTATTCCATCTCAAAGATTTCCTGTTCAGACATTTTATTCCTGCTTAACATGAAGTAGATCAATAATCCGCCCGCAATCACTCCGATACCTGGCAGTATCCAGAGGGACAGGTCGAATCCTGTCTTCTCTGGGGTGGCCAGGATTTCATTACCGTAACTGGATTTCAGTTTCTCTATGATCTGCTTACGGCTCATGTCCTGCTGCAACATGGCGCTGACCTCACTGCGTATATCAGCAGCTTCCTGACAGTTGCAGTCTGCAACTATCATTGTACACCCGCACTGGCATTTCAGGTTCGAAGTGATTTCAACTACTTCAGGTGAATCTGCCGCTGCCGGCATGATAGACATCATAAGAACCGGCATGATGAGTAATATCAAATTCATTGTTGTGATTGCTTTCATTGCAGTCATAGTTCTCTTCATTGTGTACCCCTCCTGCGCCTGACCTTGACGCTGGCTGTAATGGCAATCATGGTGCCCAGTGTAACCACATAGGCCCCGTACCACAACACATTCATCAGGGGCAGGATCTTGATCTTCAACGTAGCACTACCACTGCCTATCGACTGTACAGTAAAATGAACATCACTCAGGGGCCGTTTCCAGACCCAGGGCTTGACTACATCCTGGTCCTGTTTTGGATAATGAAACTGTGATGGTGTTATTTTTTCAATGAACTT
>DAOWEE010000257.1 GCA_030638625.1 Methanosarcinales archaeon | reverse complement strand
TATCACTTCATCCACGACTGCAGCGAGTTTCCATGTCTCCTGCTGATGAGCATAGAACGTAAGACCCAGAAAATCCATTAGTTCATCCCTGCTCTCCACAACCCCGGTAGATACAGCCGATAGTATGTGAGTGCGCAGGGCATTTTCCGAGCCCAGTTTTGACCAGATATCCTCAGCATCATTGAGGATATACTGGTCCTGCAGTCCCTGCAATTCGTCAAATGATTTGGCAATTAATACCGATTCCCCGTACGGGTCCAGTTGAGGTCTTCCTGCCCGTCCTGCCATCTGTTTGTATTCCAGCACAGGTATAGGCACCATTCCATAGTTTGGGTCATACCGTTTGTAACCCCGGATTATCACCCTCCTTGCAGGCAGGTTCAGTCCGGCTGCAAGGGTGGGGGTACTGGATAAGACTTTTATCAAGTTATTCCTGAACCCGGCTTCAATAAGTTTTCTCTGCTCAGACGCCAGTCCTGCATGGTGAAATGCTGCGCCTCCCTTAACACACTGGCTTAATCTGGTTACAATCTCAGTCTCACCGGTGCCGGATATATTCTCAGCCAGGTTGTTAAGTTCAGCAAGGGTTTTAGCATCCAGTTTTTTTGCCAGCACCTGCCCCAACCGCCTGGCGCTTGCTTCAGTGTTGCGGCGACTGCTCTCAAAAATGAGACACTGCCCGCCTTCATTAAGGGTATCTGCCACCAGGTTAACCAATTCGTCCTTGTACTGTTCCTCTACAGCACGCTGGCTGTTTATGAAATTGATGGCACTGCCATAAAACACCCCTTCCCGCAGGTCAACCGGACGCCAGTCACTCTCCACAAGAGCAGCATTCAGCCATTCAGCCATTTCTCTGGAATTGCCAACTGTTGCCGATAGCCCAATAACCTGGGCATCCGGGTTAGTCTGCATAAGCCGGGCCAGTGTTACCTCAAGAGTAGGCCCTCTGTCAGGAGAATCAAGCAAGTGTATCTCATCAGCAACAATCACCGTGATATCCTTTATCCAGGGCGCTCCATTGCGTATCAGCGAATCAGTCTTCTCTGATGTTGCCACAATGATATCTTTTCTCCCCAGCCATTCATCCCTGGAATCCAGGTCCCCTGAGGAAATGCCCGCTTCCACTCCCAGGTCCTGGAATTCCCTGAAGCGTTCATATTTCTCTGATGCCAGGGCTCGCAAGGGCACGATATACAGGCATTTACCTCCTTTCAGGACAGATTTCAACATGGCCAGCTCTGCCAGCATGGTCTTACCCGAAGCGGTGGGCACGGCTGCCAGGATGTTTTTCCCGTCCAGTAGTCCCGCTTCGACAGCAGTGGTTTGGGGGGGATAAAGTTCAGTTATACCTGAGTTGATGTAGAATGCCGATACCGCATCAGGAATGTCAATTTTAGAGATTTTCATAAACAGTGCATCTCAAAGGTTTAAATAGGTATAAAGACATTTTGCAATCCGGATTCAGCAATCCAGTTTTACTATTATAATCATACGATCCATACAAGGTGATACCAATGTACTCAAATAGAATCAACAATCTTCCCCCCTACCTTTTTGCAGCCATCGACGAAGCAAAAACCAGAGTAAGTGAAAAAGGCGTAGATGTAATCGACCTGGGTGTTGGCGACCCTGACATGCCCACACCTGATAATGTCATTGAGGCCCTGTGCAGTTCTGCCAGGAATCCAGACAGGCAAAAATACCCCTCATATATCGGCATGTTGTCCTTCAGGGAAGCCGCAGCAAAGTGGTATAAAAAACACCTTGGCATTGAACTTGACCCTGTCTCCCAGGTACTGGCCCTTATCGGCTCAAAAGAAGGTATCGCCCATATCCCACTGGCTTTTTTAAATCCTGGCGATGTGGCCCTGATACCCGACCCGGCCTATCCTGTCTACAAGATTGGTACGCTGTTTGCAGACGGTAAGCCACATATCATGCCCTTACTGGAAGAAAATGGCTTTTTGCCTGACCTTGATGCAATTCCCAGGGATGTAGCGAAACAGGCAAAACTCATGTTCCTGAACTATCCCAACAATCCCACATCTGCCATTGCACCTGAGGGTTTCTTTGAAGAGGTAGTGGAATTCGCAAAAGAGAATGAAGTCATAATAGTGCACGATAATGCCTACAGTGAGATGACCTTTGATGGTTATACGGCACCCAGTTTCCTGCAAATTGATGGTGCCATGGATGTGGGTATTGAGGTACATTCCCTCTCAAAAACCTACAACATGACTGGCTGGAGGATTGCATTTGCAGTCGGTAATGCAGAAATCCTGGCTGGCCTGGGTAAGGTTAAGACCAATGTAGATTCCGGTGCTTTCGAGGCCGTGCAGGAAGCAGGCATCGAAGCAATGCTTGGTCCACAGCAGTGCATCAGTGACATGAATAAGATATACACCGAGCGCAGGGATGTCCTTATGGTAGGGCTTAAGGAACTTGGAATTGATTTCCAGCCACCTAAGGCCACATTCTATGTCTGGGCCCCGGTACCTGAAGGACATGATTCAATGGGCTTTGCAAAAATACTGCTGGAAGAGGCAGGTATTGTAGCGACTCCGGGTGTGGGCTTCGGTGACTATGGTGAAGGATATGTGCGCTTCGCCTTGACCCGGTCAGTTGAGCGAATCAATGAGGCTGTAAACCGCATGGGGCAGTTAAAAATTTGAAAAAGCTCATATACTATACAAATTCATATAAGTATGGTATAGAAAATTACATAAAACGTCACATACGAATAATATTAGGGGTTTATTATGACAGCCGAACATAAGACATTGGAAAGAGTTCCTTCTGGTATACAGGGCTATGACGAAATGATTAAAGGTGGTTATTTCAAAAACACTGTCAATATCGTTTCAGGAGAATCTGGCACAGGTAAAACTATATTTGGTACCCAGTTCCTGTACGAAGCCGCAAAAAATGGCGAAAAATGTTTGTGTATCGTCACTTCTGAGTCTTCAGAATCCTTGAAAAGAGAGATGAAATCATCTTTTGGCTGGGATTTAGTTGAACTTGAAAAATCAGGGGCTATCACCTTCGTTGATATCACGGACCCAGGATTAAGGTTGCAAAAGACCGTTGATATGGCACCCATGGAACTGATAAAGAGTTTTAAGAAACTCTTGTCACGTAAAGTTGAGGAAATAAAGCCTGACAGAATATTTATTGATTCTATTGAAGCATTGTTTTTAGCTATTGATTCACATTACAAACTAAAGACGCTGGTGGATGACCTTTTCGGTGAACTCAGGACATTTGACATTACATCCCTGGTTACCGTTGGTACAACGTTCGATGTTGAATCAATAGTGGAATACGGAGCAGATTCAGTCACACGCCTGGGTAGAGTGGTTTCAGGGAATAACCTTCAGCGTTCTATCTATGTAGCCAAATTCCGTGGTTCAGGTACCATAAACGAGATACGTGTGCTGAACATATCAAATAATGGTATCAAAGTGCTTGACCAATCACCATATACGGCCACAGTTTAATAAAAGGACCAATTCAAGAGAACCGCATAAATATGGCAAATGTGGTGAATATTGTAATTGTGGTTTCCCTTTTTAATTAGTTTTATATAGCAATGAGCATGTATTATCAAATATATCTATACAACAAAAAAACCACGTGGAGAAATCATAAATTCACGGGTTTTTTCTTCTCTGGATTAGAGGTGTTAACCTGAGTATATATAGAAAACATAAACCAATAGAAAATGAGGTCGTAAGAGTTAGGGTTCCCCGTAAACAGGATGGGGAGATTCTGGGAACTGTGGAGAGCATGCTCGGTGCCAATAAGGTACGAGTTCGATGCATGGATGGTGTGGTGCGGCTTGGCAGGATACCAGGCAAAATGAAGAAACGTACATGGATTAGGCCGGGAGATATAATCATTGTAGTGCCATGGGATTTCCAGAATGAAAAAGCAGATGTGAAATGGAGATATACCGGTCCACAGGCTGACTGGCTGGAAAGACGGGGATATCTGAAAGGATAATCCAAAATGTCGGACTTTGACCCTGCTATTTCTAAAAAGTTAAGCAAGTTTGATAAGAAAATTGATGATTTCAGAAAACGTATCAAGGACTCAGAGGATTTTAAACTTAAGGATGAGGTTTTTGATACATCTACTCTGATGGCCCTGTATAAACTTTCATCTAAAGGCTATCTGGATGCGCTGGGGGGCACCATAAGTACAGGAAAAGAAGCTAATGTTTTTCATGCGCTTAGAGTTCAGGACGATAAAGAGCAGGAACTGGCAATAAAAATTTATCGTATCAATAATAGTAATTTTAAAGCCATGCAGGAATACCTGATAGGGGATGTAAGGTTCAGGAACATCAGGCATACTAAAAAGGATATCGTACTTGCCTGGACCCGGAAAGAATTTCGTAACCTGAGCAGGGCGATTGAGTCTGGTCTCAATGTGCCTAAGCCCATTGTAACAGAACGCAACATCCTTATTATGGATTTCAAAGGAACAGATAATATTTCTTATCCCCAGCTTCGTGAATTTAAATTGACCAAAGAGCAGGCTACTGACATTTGCAGCTCAGTGGAAGATTTCATGTTACGGTTGTTCCGTGATGCTGAACTGGTCCACGGTGACCTTAGCGAATATAATATCCTTCTCGACCCTGAATCCATGACGCCTTGTTTCATTGACATGGGCCAATCAGTAACCCTTGACCATCTCAATGCCAGGGATTTCCTGTTACGCGACATCACCAACGTTGCCAACTTTTTTGCCAGGTACGGAGTGGAAATGGATGTAGAAAGTGCCTTGGAAAAGATTGTGAAGTCTAGGATAGACCATCAGTAATATGTGCTATTAGTTATATTGTGGGGGCAGTTATGATAGAGAAAAAAATGACAACTTATGTTAAGGTACCCATGGATAGGGTCGCCGTAATAATCGGACCTGCTGGAAACACCAAGGCACTTATAGAGAAAAAATCCACTGCCAGTTTGAATATAGACAGCCAGACCGGAAGCATTGAGATTACTGACCCTGATGACCCATTACTGGCAATGAGGGCTGGTGAGGTTATAAAGGCTATTGGAAGGGGTTTTAGTCCAGAGAAGGTAATACGTCTTTTTGACGATGACATGCTGACAGTTGAAATTATGGATTTGAGCCATATTGCCAACACGTCCAAGGAACTCAAACGGTTAAAGGGGCGCATAATCGGCAAAGGTGGCAAATCGAGGGAAATATTTGAGAACTTGACCGGCTGTAAAATTTCAGTTATGGGCAAGACAGTGAGCCTGCTTGGCCATCTGGATCAAATACTTGTGGCACGCACAGGTATCGAAATGCTGATAAAAGGTTCCCCTCATGGTCCTGTATTCTCTTTCCTTGAGAAGAAGCGTAGGGAATTAAAAGAAAACAGATGGTAGTATTAGACAAAAAATGGTAGAGTCGAATTTATCCTACCATTTTTATTGTACTATTTTTATCATACCATCTGTAAAGTGCCAGTATTTATACCGGGAATATTATTTTTTCAATTGCCACATATTTTAATATGGTGAGTGCCGAATTCCCTGGATAAATCATGATGTTGTCACCACGGTATGCGTTCAGGACTACTTTGATTGTGTAACCGCCATAGCCACCCAACAATTGATTACCGTAATGGTCAATCCAGGCTTTGAGTATCTTGGCATTGACTTTTGACATGGATTCATCATCACCGATAATTTCATTTGGTGGGATTTTCACACCAGTGAGCCAATCAGACATTTCATCAACATAAATGGGATCACCCGACTCATATATGATATACTGATCCGTGGATAGGGCCTTTAAAGTGTCAACATCAATAATTACCATTCTATCCAATGCTCCGTACTCTTGCTGGGCGCTATCGAAGAATTGTTTTCGATTTGACAGGGCACCGAGTTGAGTAACCTCGATGACATCAGATTGTCCCGTGTTTTTATGGTAAATAGTACCTGCTTTTGGCACGTCTTTGTATACCACTACAATAAGGTAGTCCTGGTCATCCCTCAGGTCGTCAACTCCGGTAGTCCAGGCATATAAGCTGCCAGCAAAGACCAAGACTATTACTAAGATAAGTCCGAGGATTGATCGCTTCATTTTTTTCATGAACTTGTTAGATTGTTTTTTCTCCACTTCTTTAATAATCACCACTTCCTTTTGTACTTCCCTGGGGGGAAGAGGTTCTGGCTCTGGTTTTGGCTCGGGCTCAGGTTCTGGTTTAGATTCTGGCACCGGAGCCGGTTCGGTAGGAGTTTCTGTCACGTCAACTTCAGTGACATCTTCTTCCGCTGGAATCTGCTCTTCAGACATGCCCCTTACATCATCTGATGTGAGCTGTTCTTCGTTGGATTCAGATGTTTCAGGTACTGCTCCACCTAACTGTGAAGCCTCATCATCCTTGTCACTCATAATTTACCCTCATTATAACAATATACCGCAACTATTTTTTAAAATATAATTCTGCTAGTAACTATCCTTATTCATACATAATCAACCTTTCTGTATTGTAAAAGATGGTATTTTACATAAGATATGGGAATAAAAAAGAGAGTCATTAATAAATTTTAATGTATAGGTGGGGTACAAACGAGGAAAGGGTGGGAGTGTATATAAAATATAGTAAAACCTCGTTTGCACCTACAATTCTATTATACACTTATTGTATATATGTGTTTCGTGCCTATACGAACAAACATTCACAATATTATTACCAACACTGAATATATACACCCCCTCATTTCCACTCCAGGAAAAACAGTAGCAACAATACTTTCGCTCCGCTCTTTATCAAAACATTCTTATGCCAGTTCAACTTAACCAAGCCATTAGACATGACAGAAAATTCATCCGAAAATATCTGGGAAGAATTCATAAAACGTTATTACTTTGAGCAGTTGCTTTCTCTGGCAGGAGTGTATCCCGAGCGCAAAAGCCTCATCATCGAATACCTTGATGTAGAAAAATACAGCATTGAACTTGCAAGTGAACTGCTGGAAGCGCCGGATAATGTGCTACAACATGCCGATATGGCGCTGAGTAACATCGATTTGCCCATGGATGTAACATTTGATGATGCCCATGTCAGGATTGTTAATCTTCCCTCGGATGTTGAAATACGACAGCTTAGAAGCGAAAATATTTCAAAACTCATTGGTGTTACAGGAATTATAAGGAAAGCCACAGAGGTAAGGCCAAAACTTATCATGGCCGCTTTTGAATGCCAGAAATGCGGGAATATTACTGAAATGCCCCAAAACGGCAGTAAGTTTTCAACGCCTTTTGATTGTGACAATGAGCAGTGTGGCAGGCAGGGTCCTTTCAGGTTACTGGAAAAGGAGTCCACGTTCGTTGATGCCCAGAAAATCAGGATACAGGAATCACCTGAAGACCTTCGTGGCGGTGAGCAGCCACAGACCCTGGATGTTGATATTGAGGATGACCTGGTAGGCCAGGTTGCTCCGGGTGACAGGGTGACCATATCAGGCATACTGAGAAGCTACCAGAGAGAGAAAGGTAATGTGAAAAGTACCTTCTTTGACCTTGTACTGGACGGTCAGTCCATTGAACGGGAAGACCACGAATTTGATGAGATAAATATTACTCTGGAGGATGAGAAAGAGATTGAGGAACTTGGTAGTTCTCCTGATGTTTATGACAGGATAATCGGTTCAATTGCCCCAAGCATTTTTGGGTATGATGAAATTAAGGAGGCCATGGCGCTACAATTGTTCAGCGGTGTGGCTAAACATCTGCCGGATGGGTCAAGGATAAGAGGAGATATTCACATGCTGCTGGTGGGCGACCCGGGTATTGCCAAATCACAGTTGTTGCGTTATGCCATTAAGCTATCGCCACGTGGTATCTACACTTCAGGTAAAGGCACCACGTCTGCCGGTCTTACTGCCACAGCCGTGAAGGACGAATTCGGAGACGGCCGGTGGACGCTTGAGGCCGGTGCCCTGGTACTGGCAGATAAAGGAATGGCTGCCGTGGATGAGATGGACAAGATGGCTAAGGAAGACAGGAGTGCCCTGCACGAAGCCATGGAACAGCAAACTATCAGCATTGCAAAGGCTGGTGTCCTGGCAACCCTGAAGAGCAGATGTGCCCTGCTGGCTGCTGCGAACCCTAAATTTGGTCGGTTTGACAGATACGAGGGCATTGCTCAACAGATCAACCTGCCCCCTGCCCTGATATCCAGGTTTGACCTGATATTCATATTAACTGACGAAACAAATGTGCAGCGTGATACAAATATTGCTGAACATATTTTGAGGGGGCACTATGCCGGTGAGATTGATGCCCAGTACCATAATGTAAAGTCTTCCAATGTAACGCTGGATCAGATAGAAACAGCTATGGAGTCAATCCAGCCTTCCATCAAACCTGAGATGTTGCGCAAATACATTGCATATTCAAAGCGCCATGTTTTCCCTGTGCTAGAGGACGATTCCAGACAGATGATTATTGATTTTTACCTTAATCTCAGGAGCCAGGGAGGCGATACAAATTCACCAATTCCAGTAACTGCAAGGCAGCTTGAGGCTTTGGTGCGCCTGGCAGAAGGTTCTGCCAGAATGAGGCTCAGTAATACCGTTACCACTTCTGATGTTAACCGGATTATCAGGATCGTCACTGAAAGTCTCAAACAGGTAATGACAGACCCAGAGACCGGAAAACTAGACTCTGATATGATCAATACAGGCATGGCAAAAAGCCAGCGTGACAAAGCTAGACTTATAAGGGATATCATTCGTGAAGTACAGCAGGACCATGATGGAAAAGCGCCAAGAAGTGAAGTGATTCAGCGCGCCGTGGAAGCAGGAATGGATGAGGATAAAGCTGAGGAATTTATAAAAAGACTGAAACGTGAAGGTTCTATTTTTGAACCCAGTAATGGATTTTTGAAAACCACCTGAATACCATTAACTTTAATAGTCCTTGAGCAGTGCAGTAGACTATGTATATCAAGATGTATGAAACCGATGAATCGATACTGGTAACTGTATGCGATAAAGAACTAATCGGAAAGACCTTGAAAGGTCAAGGCTTGAAGCTGGAAATTGACGAGGAATTTTATAAAGGTGAACTGGCAGACGATGCACAGGTACAGGCAGCACTACTGGAAGCTACCACTGCAAATATTGTGGGTGAGCGCAGTATTGAAATTGCCTTAAAATGTGGAGCCATAGACCAGGCTTGTGTAATTGACATTGGCGGCGTGCCCCACGCCCAGATGTTCTGTGTATGAAACTGGGTTTAGGGCGGCGTTTGGAAAAGGATATATCTATTAATCCCGATTATAAAATAATTTTGTAGGAGATATCTACAGTGACAGAGGTAGAACCACAGGCGACATATGAACCCGTATCAATATTGAATGATGCTAAATTGTACTCTCTTGTTATTGATAAGCACAAGAGGTTCAGCAAGGAATTCACTGATGAACTGGAAGGGCTTGAAGTTACTGTCAACAGCAAGCGGACAGAATATCAGCGCATAAATAAGGAATTGGAAGCCCTTGAAACCAGGATAGTTGTGTTGAGGGAAAAACGACATCAATTGTATCATCAGGCAAAAAAACTGCGTATCAAATTATTTGAGGATATTGTTGAGAGAGAACATATCCAGCACTTTGAAAATGAGATCGGGGATATAGATAACAGGTTGCAGAATGCCAATATGTCGTCCCAGGAAGAATTAGACTGTATCAACAGGATAAGGTTACTGGTAAATGAGATGGTGCAAGGTGTACCTGAACTTGATGATGTGCATCGAGGGTTCATGCCTTCTATTTTTGACATTCTCAAGACTGCTGAATCAGCTCGAAAGGAACTGGATGATGTGCAGGATGCTCCTGCGAAACACAAATCCGATTCAGCTTCGATTAAAGGGGAATTCGAAGAAATGGAATCACGGCAGGGATGGCTAAAACGCAGGATAGAACTTCACAAGGATGCCCTGGAATACTGGGAAAATACGGCTGTAGAAGGGGTGAGCAGTCATGAGTGATGTATCTGCCATGTCAGAAGGGGAGTTGAAGAATAAGATAAATGTGTTCAGGCAGCAGATGGACCATAAGGACAGGGATATCAAGGCCCTGTATATGGAGATGAACCTTCACAGTAAAGGGGCTAAAGAACTCAGGGCAAAACGAGATGAACTTAACCAACAGGTCAAGGAACTCAAGGAACCAGCCACTGAATTGCGGGGCAAGCGCGATGAGGTCAATAAAAAGATCGCTGAACTGAAAAAGCAACGAGATGATATCAGAAGTAACAGGGACGGCTACACTGACAAGATTGGTGAACTGAAGAAGATTCGCGATAACCTTAACAAGATTGCCAGAGGCAGGCTTGAATCTTTGAATGAAGCGTACCGGACCGAATTGGAAAAGTTCTCCACAGCCGACATACCATTGGATTTTGAGCAGTCACTTATGCAGAGACTGGGTGAACTGGGAGAGCGGCTCAAAGCAATCCGGGAAGCAAACACTATCCATAATGAGATGAGTGGCATATACGGGAAAGTGAGTGAATTCTATAATGAGATTGATACATTCAATGCTTTAATCCATGACCTTGCAAGCGAGTCCCAGTCATATCACGAAGAGATGCTTGAGACTTACGGTAAAATGGACGAACTCAGGAAAAAGTCTGATGTTTTTCATAACCGATTGCTTGAGATATATGAGTTCACCAAGCCCATTAAAGAGAAAATTGATTCTGCAAAGAAGTCAATTTCAGAAACCCGGGATGAGCTTGAAATATATCTGGACCGGATGAAAGAAATACAGATTGTCAAGGACCAGAAAAAGCAGGAAGAAAAACGGGTAACTGCTAAAGATAAGTTCCAGAAAAAGGGCAGACTCAGCCTTGAAGATTTAAGGCTGCTTATGGAAAATAACGAAATAGACTTTGCAAAGGATTAAGTGAAATCGTTAAACTGAAGTAGGATGTTTGGCAGCACCCAAACATCCGTATTTTTCACAGTACATAAAGTATAACTTTATTGTAGTCAAGTTAATCCGACCGTAGGGAGGATTTTCTTGTGTAGTTATCAGTCGTTTTTATCTTCTCTACCCAGTATCTTCTGGACAGTCTCGTTCATAGAGCTGATAACTTCATCGACACGTTTCATGTTTTCTTTATCATATTCTATCTTTTCATCGATAGCTTTCTTAACCTCGTATTCGGTTACTTTCAACTGCTCCCCGGTCTCGTTAATAGATGACTCTGCTTTCTGTTTCAGGGATTCAATTTCGTATTTGTATTTTTCTATCGTCTTTTCTGTATTTTCGAACACTTTTTCAGATTCTGTGACTATCTTTGTCTTGGTCTCTTCAAGGTTCCTGATGGCTTCATTGGATTTGCCCAGCAGTTCTGATTCAATTATGCCTTCAGCTTTTCGCTGGATTTTGTTAAGGTTGTCTTCCGTTTCTACAAATTTGCGTTCTTTCTCATCCACTTCTGTCATGAACTTTCGCATATCCGAGATTTTAGTATCAAGTTTATCGTAAACCTCATTGACCTTGGTCATCTGGATTTCAAGATATTTTCCTGCTTTTACCATTGCCTGTTCTTCATCTGAAAGGACATTTTCACCTTCTGTGGGACGGCTCTGTTCTACAGTAGTTATCCTTTGAGAAAGCTGTTTCAGCATTTCCTGATTCTTTGTTACTAACTGGTTGACACCACCAGACTCCATTTTTTTAATATTGGCTTCAAGGTCCTTTATTGTCTTGCTCTGCTCATCAATCAACTTTTTCTGACTGGCCAGTTGTGCCTGGATTTCTTTTAGTGGTTCCTGTGCCATAGCAGGTGCTTTCACCCCGGGTGCGGTTGGTGCCTGTACACCGGGCTTTTCATTGATTGGACCAGGCGTGCCGGGTTTTGGTGCTGCCTTTGCTCCTGGTAAGGATGCCGCCTGATTAACAGGTTTTGCTGCTGTTGCATCCGGTTTTGGTGTTGCCTGATCGGATGGTGACACTGGTGCCTTTGCTCCTGGTAAGGATGCCGCCTGATTAACAGGTTTTGCTGC
>DAOWEE010000279.1 GCA_030638625.1 Methanosarcinales archaeon | reverse complement strand
TTCCCCTTTTTTGGAGTTCTTCTCTTCAATAAAGTTAATGAGTTCCTGCTCCCGCTCAAGTATATGCGGCAGGTCACCGGCATTGAATGGCTTTTTGGCAAAGACCGCTTCATGTGCTTTTATGTTCTCTTCCACAGTATTGACATCATTTCCATACTTCCGGAGCACCTCTTTATTCCCATCCAGCCACGCCGGTTCCCTGAAGCAGGAAATATGTTCCTCAGTTGATTCAAAACCCGCACCTTCAAGTGCCTGCATGTATGCGGACTTTCCAGTTTCAAGAGCCTTGCGTGTCCTGTCAAGGTCGGCTTCCTGCTCCTTTAACTGCGCCGTAATTTCTGTTAATTTGGTTTCTGCCAGCCTGTACTTATCCAGTAAGGCATTGCGCTGTTCTTCCCTTTCCTTAAGGCTGGCTTCCAGTACCGAACGCGCAGTATCTACTCCCATACCGCCGGTCATTTCCTTAACCTGCTCCAACAGCCTCCCCCCCTCATCCCTGTACCCTGCTCCCGTTTCCAGCAGACTGTTATAGCGTGCCGTATCCTCTTCAAGACGCCTGGTGTTCTCAACTACTGAAGCGTTAAGTTCTCCCACTTTGATGCCGTTTTGTTCCATTCGGCTGCGACATTCCCTGGCATCTGAGATATGTTGTTTAAATTTATCGAGAGCTGATGCAGGCGGTTCACCTGAAAACGCCGGAGGAATAATTAACATGAACTGCTCATTGCTTTTAGCAATGCCTTCTTCCATTAACTGAATTTCAGCAGATATTCCCTGCATTTTCTGCACAGTGCTTTCAATCTGCCTGTCCAATGTCTCTACATTAGTACTGTTTGTCTGAACCTGCTGTTCAATAAGTTTCATATCGTTTCGGGCAGATTCCTTCTTTTTTACCAGGGTATCAATATCTGATAATTTATCATTGTAAGCTTTGACATTCTTTCTTGCAAGGTCTGATAGTTCCCGGAATTCTGATTCAAGGTCTTGCTTTGATGCTTCCAGTTCTGCTTCGGCAGTGAGTACATTTTCCCGTGCCCCATCGATTGAATCAATTCCCTCCGGCTCAACCTTATCGGCATCCGGGTGTTCAATAGAACCGCATACCGGGCACGGTTCACCGGTTGCAAGATGTTCTCTTCGCAAAATAAGAGCCTGGTTGGCGGCAGCGACCGCTTTTTCTTCAGCCTGGCAGCGTTTGACCTTTTCCTCTGCAGTCAATAGCTGCTGGTTTTGTAGTTCAGTTTTGTGCTTGAATGAGTGCAGGGTTTCGTTGAATTCCCTGATGGCAGGGGTTAACTCTGTGCCGGCAGCAGTTACATTACCTGTACTGCCGCCGCCGAATGTTGCAATAAGCCCGTCATACAATTCAAGGAATCGCCCACCTGCACCCCTTACCTCATCCCATGCCGAACTGATAGTACGCCAGTACTGCCCATCCCCTTCATCGGTCAGGGGTTCCAGAGCTTTCTCTGCATCATCCAGCCGAGCAAGAATATCCGACTTATTTTTATCAAGCCTTTTACCTTCTTTCACGACCCCTTCAAGTTCTGCGGTCTTTGCCTTGTGTTCACTATTTTCCCTGTCAAGCGATTCGCGCTTCTGCCCGAGTGACTTCGCCATTTCACCCAGTTGGGCCGCAATCTGCGAGCTCCGTGTCAGCAGGTCATCAGCATCATCGGGCAGTGGATTATTCTTAAGGTACTCCCTGTCATTGTCAAGTTGTGTTTCAAGTGCAGAAATCTCATCACTCTTTTGATTGATAAGACCTTTCAGTTCGTCCAGTTTTGCATTCAGGCCATCGGCTTCATGCTGGCGTTTATCACCCTCATCAAGTTGCTTTTGTCCACTGGTTTCAAGTACTGCAGCATCGTTATAGGTCACTCTTTTCTGCTCAACCCCCCCCCTGAACTTTTCAAATTCCAGGGATGCAGTATCATATTTTGATTTTGCCACACTGCACTCTTGCTGTACTTTTTCCCGTTCTTTTCTCCCCTCTTCCAGTGCGCTATGCAGGTCTTCAATTCGCTTTTTTTCAGTCAGGTATGCTTCCATCTCTGACCGGATATCTGCAGCCCGCTGTGCCCGCTGCATCTCCTGCCGGAGGGCATCCATATCGTGCTTCATGGAAAGGAGGTCCTGCTGGCGCTGCCTGTTCTCTTTTAACTTTGTGTGGGCATCCTCACGCCGCTGTTCCTCTGCTTTTTCCTCTTGAACGACAGTTCTCTCTTCGTTGAGCCGTTTCAGTTCGCTTTCAAGTGCCGCAAGTTCGACCTCAGCTGCACGGATATCTTCAGGAGTAACTTCAGGGACATTCTCAAAACCGCCCCTCGCTATTTCATACTCCTTTGTGACTTTGCTTACTTGCTGGTTCAGGCTTTCTTTTAGCTCCTCAAATAGTCCCATACCGGTAGTGGCTTCAAGAATCTGCCTCCTCTCATCTGCATTGGCTTTCAGGAATGCCGCAAAATCGCCCTGTGCCAACAGGATGGAACGCTTAAACGCTTTAAAATCCATGCCCAATATTTCGGTTACTGCCTCTGCAACAGACATGTCAGATTGGTCATGATTGCCTTTTCCCTTCTTGCGATTGGTGATGAGTTCCCCGGTAACTGCATTCAGCAGTTCTACTTCGGTTTTGATATCGCCTTTGCGGTTGCGCTTAGCACGCCAATGTGCCAGGTATTCCAGACCACCAACTTTAAACACGACCTCTGCCGCTCCTTCATCCGCTCCCTGGCTTAAAAGATTTGATGGGTGGCTTGTACCATTCCCGTTCAGACGAGGCGTCTGGTTATACAGGGCCACTGTTATAGCGTCCAGCAGTGTGGTCTTGCCTGAACCGGTAGGGCCGGTGATGGCGAACAGGGATGTAGAGCATAGCGGTTCCTGCGTGAAGTCCAGGTGTATATCAGTCCTGAAACTGTTGATGTTCCTGAGGCGCAGTGACAGGAGTTTCAAGTCTCCCCCTCCTTGGTACCCTCTTTACGTGTGAACTCCATCAGTTCATTGAATGTGGTGAGCAGTTCATCCAGTTCTTCAGGAGATGCGTCCTCGCCATTAGTGTACTTATAATAGTCACGGAAAATTTCGACAGGAGATTTTGTTTTTATGTCCTCGGATGATATGGGCTCCCCTTTAAAATCAGGCAGCACTGACTCCACGACCAGCACCTTCCCGCCCCTGTTGGCAAATGCCTGTCGCAGGGTATCCCCTGTCCCGACGGCGCCCCCGTCCAGATGCACCTTCACCTCGATATATTTGTCCTTCCAGTCCTCGAAATTGGCCCTTGCCATCAGGTCGTCCAGATTCCCTTCCAGGCGTACCAGTTCCCTGAACACGGGCACCGTGACCTCTTCAATTTTGCATTCATCCTCAATATCTACTAATAATATCTTCTTGTCATATTCGGCTTCCTTGAAACTCAGGGGCAGGGGTGAGCCTGAATACACTACAGGACAGCCGTTCCCCTTTATGTGCTGGGGGCGGTGCAGGTGCCCCAGTGCGATATAATCCGCATCGGGCAAGTCGTCAGTCCTGACCGGGTGTATGCCGCCAATTTGCACCAGCCGTTCAGAGTCGCTGGTCGTGCCGCCCTTGATGAAGTAGTGTCCCATGAGAATTATGACATCGGCATCCATTGCCGCCAGGCAATCCTGGTATATCTGTTTCACGGCCTCGCGGTAGCGCATGGACCGCTCCACTCCCCCCTCCAGCGGTACATGGGACAGGATTTCACCTTCGTTCAGGTAGGGTACGGCGGCAAAGGCGGCAGATGTGCCGTCTACATCAAGGTGTACCACGTATTCCCGGGCCGGCTCGCTGATGCCGCCTACCACGTGTATGCGGCCCATGCGCAGGAACTCCCTGGGTGCAGCCAGCCGTACCGCCGAGTCGTGGTTGCCGGCAATTATCACGGCATGTGCGCGGGTCTTTTCGTACAGGTCAAACAGGAAACGGTAGTACAGGTCTGCGGCCCCGGCTGGGGGTACTGATGAGTCGAACACGTCCCCGCAGACCAGCAGGATGTCCACTTCCCTTTCAATGATGGTGTCCAGCAGCCAGTCAAGGAAGCGGGTATGCTCGTCCAGTCTTGGCTCGTCATATATCTTCTGGCCTATATGCCAGTCTGAGGTGTGTAGTATGCGCATGTGACCTACCGGTTTGAAGACATTATGTCAGCATTGATTAAAAAAATGGTGATTGATGATTAGGGTTTGCCCGGAACCAGTTCGGACTAAGCTGAATGAAAATAAAAAAAAGAAGGTAGGGTAGATACCCTGATTACTTCAATGAAGTGCTGTTATGCCAGGATTTCAATGGTCAGTGAATCGCCCGGACATGTCTTTGCACATATTCCGCAAGCCACACACTCGTTATAATCGATAAAAGCCTTCCCGTTTGATACAGCAATGGCCCTGGGCTCAGTGTCCACATCAAAGTTTATGTCCTTTTCTTTCTTTAGGTTGGTGGGACATACGGTCGTACAGATGCCGCAGCCAATGCAGCTCTCATCCTCCAGCACCAATTTCTTATCTTTCTTTGCCATTTGGATACCCTCACAATAATTACTAATGCGTTTTATTGCCTGCTGCAATAAGAAGGTTTCGGATTGTATTTATTTCCGGGCTTTTGCCATCTGCTCGGACAGCAGTTCCCCGGCCACGCCTACGTTGTCCGGGTCGTTCTCGTTGATGAGTACGATGAACGCCTGGGTTGGGATACCTGTGACCCTTACGGCTTCACGGGTGAAGGATTCTACTATGTCTTTCTTCTGTTCTTTTGTCATAAGGGGTCCGTCTAATGTGATTATTGGCATGATTTCACTCCTGCATGATTACTATTAACTCTGATTAGATTCTATGCTCATAATATGTTTGGACATTTATTGATACTCTTTGTTACAGTTCCCTTTGTAGAGCTATACATACTCATGGAAATGAGCAGACAGCTGGGACTCCTGCCCACCCTGGGAATTGTCGTCATCACAGGCATAGCAGGGGCCGCGCTGGCAAAGCATCAGGGGCTGGGAGTACTGCGCCGCATCCAGAGTGAGATGTCTTTCGGCCAGATGCCCGGCGATGCCCTGTTTGATGGCATGCTGGTGTTAATTGGCGCCATATTGCTGCTTACCCCTGGTATACTCACCGACCTTACCGGCTTTTCGCTGCTTATACCCGGCACCAGGCTCGTGTTCAAGAAATACCTCAAGAACTGGGCCGGTAAAAAGATACGCTCAGGACAAATTGTCTATACCCAACCCGGTCAGTATGTGTAACCTCATCAATGATATTAAATATAAAGAATACAACAATAGAGCATCATTACTTTCCATTTTATCACTGGAGGACACACATAGTTGAGTAAACCTACTGTTAATATCGGCATCGTGGGCCATGTAGACCACGGAAAGACCAC
>DAOWEE010000059.1 GCA_030638625.1 Methanosarcinales archaeon | reverse complement strand
CCCATACAAGTGCATTGGTGGCGTTCTTGTGACATAAAGTACAATCTGAAGTAGATTGAACTGCACTGATGTTTGTGCTTGACAGGGTACCGTAGTGTGACACATTTGACGAATCGGATTCATTTGCATCGCCTCTTACCGGGTCATTATTGTAGGTAAGTGAATTCTTGTGACAAAGTGTACAGTCCACTGCTATAATTGTTGGAATATCAGTGCTAATGTTTTTAATCGACTCAGGCACGTGCTCAATAGTGGCATTGGGCTGGGTGCCAGTTATTGTGACGCCTGATGGTGTGCCGTTCACGTGACACTGTCCGTTACTACAGTTGAGCGGCCTGGTAGTATTGGCAGGTATGCCCACTCCAAGCGAATCATTAACGTGGCCGCTTGGTTCTGAACCATCGCCGTGACAGGCCCAGCAGGCTTTACTCAGGATGTTGTTAAGTATAGTTACATTAACTGCGTTCTTGTTCAGGTCTTTGTGAATACTCAAGTTGAATGCTGTTTCATTGATGTCTGCCTGTGGTTTGCCAAGACCGTGACAGTCAATACAATCAGGGGTACCGCCGGAAGCAGTGATGACACCTAAGTCGTGTAGGTAAGTAGTGCCGCTGATGTGACAAACATAACAATCATTACCATAACTTGAATGGTTTGCCCAGTTGGAAATGTTTGAAGCACCAAAGACCGCACTCTGGGTCTTGTGACAGAAAACGCAACCCTGACTTCCATTTTTACTACCCTCGACCCAGCCTACTGTATCGACCACATAGTGGTCATCGCCATCTGCTAAGTTCTTAACATAGTGACCTGTAGGACCTGTCCCGTCATCCAGCACCATGCTGGTGTTGCCGCCGTCTCCTGGTGTTGATTGGTTGAATATGGGAACCTGGGTCTTGCCGTGACAGAATTCACAGGTCTGGGTGGTGCGGATGAAACCAGCTTCAAGTCTGCCATACTGGGTTGCATTTTCGAAGTGTGAGCCAACAGAAATTGGGGATGAGGTATTGCCGTGGCAGGCTACATCATCGCAAATGCGGTTAGTAGCATTTGTCCTGATAGTGCCAGTTGTGTGTTCTGTATGCCCGGTCTCATCTGAGGGGGCTGTACCATCCCTGTGGCACATATAACAATGTTTATTGTTTGTGTCATTACCATTATTGATGTTCACGTGTGGGGACTGGGCGAACAGGGTCATATTAATGGTAAGCGTACCAGCAGCACCACTACCTTCATGACATAAGATACAATCCGGGCCACCTAATCCACTCAGTACACCATGCATGAGTTCTGAGGAAGTGGTCGCAGAGTTATTATGGCAATTACTGCATCGTGAATCATTAAATGAACTGAGATTTGAATGGTCAAAATAAATGGTGGTTCCGTCACCTGCTAATGTATAGTTCCCATAAGTAGAATTTCCGGTTATCTCGGGCGGGACAGGATTCATTATTCCTGCCATAATATCATAATTTGTGCTATTCCGGTAATGGCAACTTCCGCACCATGTACCAGACAGGTCTCCACCAACGACATTTATACCCTGGAAAATGTAAGGATAGCCTAACGCCGTACTTTCATGTGTCGTGTTTCCATGACAGTATATACATGTTGTAACCTGGCTTGTGTTATCCCAGAAATTTATACCCCTGTCCCAGAGTGTGCCATTATAGCTATTTTCACTGTGTGTGATAGGATTGTTTACCAGTGGTGCATTGCCGGAATAGGTACCAGCCTTGGAATTTGCCAGAATAGTATTTAATTTATTCTTCTGGTGGCAGGTAGTACAGTTACCGGCATTTGAATTTAAAGAACCATAATCCCCGTTTTTATCAAAATATTGAATTCTATGTGCATCCTGACTGTGACAGACCGTGCAATCCAACGATGCATTGTGTTGTTTCTTTGTATGACAGGTCTGGCAATGGGATATTTCGGTGGTCCCATTGAAATTTGTTAATTCATTTTCTCCAATATGACATAATTCACAAGTATACTTTGGATGCCTACTAAAATGACAATAATCTGCACCACCACACAACCCTCCACCAAAAACCCAATCCTCATCCGGATCTTCCAAACTGTCTATTCGATTCTCGAAAGTAGAAGGGTCTGGATTCTTAATACCATGGTTTGGACCGTGACAGATAACACAAGGAACAGAATCATCTACAGTATGTAGACTAAGTGGATTTCCAGATGCAGGAATGGAATCTGAATAAATCACCCTCGCCATCCCATTCGAATCATTATTTATGGCATCCAAGGTTGATACATTGGAAATATTTCCATTACCTCCTGCCAAATGAGGTACATCCCATAAATCCCCTGGAATTGGATGGCATAAAGGTCTGGAATGCTGAGTTGCAGTATACTGCAATCCACATGAAGGGATCTCAGGTATACCATTGTTAAGATAATATGGGGGTTCCTTGGGACCAAACCATGTTGGCAACACATCTTTTACATTACTGTGGCAAGCATGAGAATCACATGAGAAATTGTGATAATCTGCTCTGAAATCTGTATATCCAGCAGTAGTATTTCCCCCAGGGGTTCCATCATATGACTGGTGGCAATGTACACATTTAGTATCGGGGAAAGGAGAGTATCCTGTAGGATTATTTGTGAAATTATTGTGACCTAGACCATACTCAATATTCCATACAAGGAAATTGGCATGATAGTCGGATGAATTACCTCCACTGGCATTAATTAAATGTATCAGGTCATATCCTTTGGCATATGGTGAATTGGGTGTGACGAACTGGGGATTGGTGGAATTATTGTTCAAACTATATGTCTGGTTGAACAAAGCAGAACCGGGGTCGCCATGACAAAGCGCACATCCCCACCAGTTGAGGGTAAAATCTGTGCTTGAATTAACATATTTACCATTAACAGTGGAATTGGATTCAATGGTCCATGTCCCCCAGTAATTCTGGTTATTCAGATCAAATAGATAGGATGCAACTCCACTTGAATCAGTGGTCGAACTGTTAATATTAACTGTAGTGCCTGCTGGATTTTTCAAAGTAAAATTGACTTGTACGCTGCTGGCACTCATGCCCTGCTCATTCATGACTAATACATAAGCTCTTATAGAAGT
>DAOWEE010000055.1 GCA_030638625.1 Methanosarcinales archaeon | reverse complement strand
AATCATGATGAAAAATAAAGGCACAAATAAAAAGTACGACCATGATGTTGCGATTTCCTATGCAGGGGAAGATCAAGAAATTGCGGAAGAGCTAGCAAATATCCTTCAAAAAAAAGGACTCTCTGTGTTCTATGACAAATTCTATAAACATGAGCAATGGGGAAAAAGTCTGAGTACATGGTTCAAGAAGAAATATGGAAAATCAAGTCGTTTCGTATTAGTACTTATTTCCCAATATTATCCAGTAAAAAGCTGGACTGATTTTGAATTCTCCATCGCAAAAGAAGAGGAAAAACAACGCAAAACCGAATTCATTCTACCGGTGAGGTTGGATGGAACAAAGTTTGCAGGGCTTCCTTCTGATAAAGCTTACTTAGATTTGAATACAGAGGGAATGGATGGAATCGCCGATATTCTCGTTAAAAAAGTAAAGGTAATGACATCCCAAAAGAGCCCTGAAGAGGTCTTTAGGGAAGCTTATCAAGAATGGAAAATTGAAGGATTTCTACCAGGAGAGGAAAAAGTAAGATACCTTTTAGATAATATTCTGGACATTTCATTTGATGTTGACAGTTGTGAGTTCTTGGTTCGTTGCACCACAGGTTACTATCAGGACTTGCGGAAAAAGTTAAGCGATATTGATAAACAGATTTTGTTTGATGCATCAAAACGATTGGTTGATAAAAAAGAAAGTCACTACATAAAACGGCGGGGAATAAGATATCTTGTCTTTGCAGATTCCAAACGGGCGGGGGAACATCTCTGGAATATATATAAGGATGAAAATGAAGACCTAAGTACTAGAATTGAAGGCTTCAAGAGATTATGGAAATGTGAGAGCAAAAAAGGAATAGATGAAAGTTATTTAATCGCCTTAAATGAACCAAAATGGCAACTTCGACAAGCTGCAATAAAAAATATTGGACTTAGCAAAGAGAGAAGGGAGACATCAAAAGTACTTGCAGAAGCACTTAATGATAAACGCTGGGAAGTAAGAGCCGAAGCTGCTTACGCTATTGTCAGACTTAATTTTGATAAGTTAGCTCCCGATCTAGTAAATGCACTGAAAAATGAACGATCAAGAAAAGGTGCAAATCGACTTCTTTATAGTCTGTGGAATTTTAATAATCATCCAAGTGTAAAGGAGTTCATGAAAATGTATGATCTTCCTAAATGGTTCTATAATACACCAGATTACCATGCGGTTTATGAGGATATAATGGATGAGATGTTATAATTATGGAGATCTGGTTTTTTCCTACTGCATTCATCATCTTTATTCAGGGCTGCGGTGTTGGGCTGGCAGCCACCTGAATCACCTCAACTGACAATGAACCAAAATAACTGGATTTTAAAATAATACTCACCAAAAGATATGACAACCCAAAAAGCATAGATAGGTCAACATGAAATATGAAAATGAATCTGGTTCATTCTACAACTACCTGCCCCCCGGCTGCAAATTATGCCGGCGAGGTGCAAAGATGGTACTGTTCGTAACCGGATTGTGCCATCGCGACTGTTTTTACTGTCCGGTATCAAAAGAAAAACTGCGCAGTGACCTAACCTTTGCAAATGAAAGACCCGTATTCTCAGATAAAGACATACTGGATGAAGCACACAGCATGCAAGCCCTGGGCACAGGGATAACCGGGGGCGAGCCGCTGTTGGTGCTGGAGAGGGTGCTGGAATATATCAGGCTGCTAAAAGATGAATTCGGGCCTGGGCATCATATTCACCTTTATACTGCCCGAACCCCCTCAAAGGATGTACTGGAACAACTCCACTCAACCGGACTTGATGAAATACGGTTCCATCCTGACCCCAAAACCTGGGCCCAGCTTGCCGGCAGCGACCTGGCCGCATCCATTGAAGAAGCAAAAGCGTCGGGCCTGGATGTTGGCATTGAAATTCCATCCCTGCCCGGGGCACAGAGTGTTGCTGATTTTACCCTGGAACATAACATTTTCCTTAACCTGAACGAACTGGAATTCTCACCAACCAATTCACTGACACTGGCACAGCAAGGATTTACTGCCGTGGACGATGAAAGTTCTGCCGTTGCCGGCAGCAAAGAGGTGGCACAGGATATTATAGAACAGTCCGCAGACTTACATGCGAATTTTTGTTCCTCCAGTTTCAAGGACGTGGTACAATTACGTATGAGGCTACTGCGCACCGCTAAAACCACAGCCCGTGAATTTGATGAGGTCACGCCCGATGGTACCTTGCTATACGGTGTGATAGGAGGAGATGCAAACAGCATCGCTGGTCTGCTTGAGAGGCTGGAAGTGCCTGACAACCTGTATGAATCAGGCCAGGACAGGGTTGAAATGGGATGGTGGGTGCTTGAGGATATTGCAGATGAAATCGGTAGCGGTTTTAAAACATGGTATGAAGAATGCTATCCTACATATGGTCGGATGGTAGTTGAGAAAATACCTCTTGATAATGCAGATGCTTTCAAGGTTTAACGCCAACTTTTATTTACTTTTAAGAGAACATAATCAACCTTAATTCTAATACATAATGAGTAATTGGTGGTTAACACTGAGCCAGACAACAGATCAAGTGAAAGAAAGGTTGGTAAAATATTTGCGCAGGGATGAGACCAATCTGCGCAAGACCGTGCTTAAGATGTTCCTGAACGGTGATACCTATACCACCAACGACATATACAATAACCTGGTACAACATGGATTTGACGTGAACTATCGCGGTGTATCAGCAATGGTAGGATTGATGAACACCCGACTTGGTATTTTGCGAATAGATGTGACAAGGGAGCACAACCATTATTCTTTAAAGGATGACTTTAAAGAAATCGTAAAAGGTGTACTGGACAATTTTTAGGGGCTATGAAAGTTTAGATTCAGGATGATGATGCTGTTATGCTCAAAGTAGGAGTAGTAGGTTGCGGTGCCATTGGTTCAATTATCTGCCGTGCCCTGGATAAGGACATTGAAGGTGCTGAATTGGTTGCCATTCACGAGCACCATATTGAAAACGTAGATTCACTTTGTGCCGAGCTGTCCTGTAAACCAAAGATAATGAAAATCAGTGAGATGGTAAGAAATGTAGACCTGGTTGTGGAATCTGCCGCCGCAATAGCAGTTCCCCAGGCCGCTATCCCGGCATTGGAAAATGATTGTGACGTGATGATAATGAGTGTCGGTGCCCTGGTTGACGGGCAACTGCTTGATAATCTTATTAACCTTGCCCTTGAACACAATTGCCGGATTTACCTTCCTTCAGGTGCAGTAGCCGGTATTGACGGAATAAAATCCGCATCCGTTGCTCCAATCCAGTCAGTGACATTGACCACTACCAAACCACCAAGGGGACTGGCCGGTGCTCCCTATGTAGTGTCTAACAACATTGACCTGGACGCTTTTGACAGACCAAAGGTCATATTCGATGGCTCAGCAATTGAGGCTGTAAAGGCCTTCCCTGCCAACGTGAACGTGGCTGCTTGTATCAGCCTGGCAGGTATTGGGGTGGATAAGACCAGGGTAAAGATAGTGGTGGACCCAGACTCTGACCGGAACCGGCATGAGATTGAAGTGATAGGGGACTTTGGCAGGTTTACCACTGAGATAGAGAATATCCCGTTCCCGGAAAACCCAAGGACAAGTTACCTGGCAGCCCTATCGGCAGTAGCCACTCTCAAGAAGATAGCCAGCCCGCTGCAAATCGGAACATAAAATAAGTAGAAGTTAAGTATTATTTTGCCATAGTACACACTATTTAAAGGAGTAATTAGCCATTATCTCGATAAAACATCTTTCAAAGTCCTTTGGAAATCACAATGTTCTCAATGATATCAACCTGGATATCCCAACCGGGGATTTCCTGACCATCTTTGGTCCCAACGGTGCCGGCAAGACCACACTGGTCAAGATAATGTCCACGCTGGTAAGCCCTACTTCAGGGACCGTAAAGGTACATGACCATGATGTGCGGGAATCTCCAATTGAAGTCAGGCGCCTTATCGGCATCATATCCCACGAAACCTACCTGTACCAGGACCTCACTGCAAGGGAGAACCTGTTGTTCTTTGGCAGGATGTACGGCATGAATAAGGATAAACTGGAAGCCAGGATACATGAACTGACTGAGGAAGTGGGATTGCAGTATCGGTTGGATGACAGGGTTGGTACTTTCAGCAGGGGCATGAAACAGCGCCTGAGCATTGCCCGTGCCATCCTGCACGACCCAAAGATACTATTCCTGGATGAACCGTATACAGGCCTTGACCAGCATGCTGCTGCTACATTCGACACCATCCTGAAAGAACTGGATGTATCAGATAAAACCCAGGTCATGGTATCCCATGACCTTGAAAGGGGTATCGCACTAGCAGATAAAGTGGTCATCCTGTTCGGCGGCCGTATCGTATTCGAGACCGAAAAAGACGCCATCAAGGATATCCATGAGTTCAGGCAGACGTATGAACATTATGTGCATGAGGTGTGAAATATGAAGGAGTTCCTGTACCTGGCCTGGAAGGACCTGTTGATGGAGTTCAGGACCAAGCAGATGCTAAACAGCATGATAATTTTCTCGCTCCTCGTGATTGTGATTTTCAATTATTCTTTTACTAATGTCCTGTTCAGCATTGAGGTATCTGACATTGCCCCAGGCATTTTGTGGATAGCTTTCACTTTTGCAGGGATGCTTGGTCTCTCCCGTTCTTTTGCCAGTGAAAAAGAGGACGGGTGCCTTGACGGGTTGAAACTGTGTCCGGTTGACCCGGGTGCTATCTATATGGGAAAGGTGACCTCGAACCTTGTCATAATGTTCATGATAGAGGTCATCATCGTGCCTTTGTTCATGATACTGTTTAATTTCACTGATATCAAGAGCCTGACCGGACTGGCCATTGTGATATTGTTGGGTACTCTGGGCTTTATACTGGTGGGGACCCTCTTCTCAGCTATGACCGTGAACATGAGGACAAGGGAGATATTGCTGCCTGTCATCCTGTTCCCTATTATCATACCTCTTATCATGGCAGCTGTGCTTGCTACCCAGAAGGTACTGACAAGTGGTAATATAATGGATGCCGCTAATGAACTCAGACTGCTGCTGGTGTATGATGTGGTATTCTTTATTGCTGCACTGTTGATGTTCGAGTATGTGATAGAGGATTAGCAATTATGGTGAAAAGAGATTTATGAGCGGCAGATGAAGATTGTTGATGCATAGATTGACGGGCTGGTTTATGAATTTTATGGGTTGACGAAGGGGGGAGATAAGGGTGGTGGAAGATATGGCAGATACAAAAACTAAAACTACGAGAGAGTTTTATATACAATATTGCGCAAAAACGCGATTAACATTCAGTGATCTGGAAGAATTGCAACAAACTCCTTTGCCTTTATGGAAAGTTAATTTTGGAGATATCACAGTCGTGATACAGGATTGTGTTAGACTAAAAGGCGTAGATAAATTACATGCAGGATTGGAGTTTATCGTACATGTGCATGCACCAAATGAAGAAGAAGCAAAAGAGAAATCGAAGGATGTAGTAGAGTTTATT
>DAOWEE010000015.1 GCA_030638625.1 Methanosarcinales archaeon | reverse complement strand
CTTGCATGGCTTGCATCTGAGCAAGGAGGAAATGGAAGCTGGAACGGCGGAGGTCTCGAACGAGATATCGGGGCCACAGGATTGGCATTGTTGAAATTCATAGAATATGCAAAAGAAACTGGCATGAATCCAATCGAACCCGATTATATCTACAGTGAAAATGTGATCAATGGGACGGCATTTCTGAACACCACACTTGTGAATCATCCGGTTGGTGTACTAGAGTATGATGGTAATTCAAATGGGAATATGACCTCCCTTGGTGGTGTGTGGATGCTAACCTACAACACAGGTATCGGAGCAATGGCATATGCAGCAAATCCGAATACACCACCGGATTTGGTGCAGGACCTGACCGACTGGCTGGTCAATGCACAGTGTACTAATAATACATTCCCGGAGTATGGAGTATGGAGTTACAATGGTTTCTCCTGTTGGGGTGATAACAGCACTACCGGTTATGCAACTTTAGGTCTTGGATATGCCCTGAGTTCAGGTGCCACAATTCCAAATAGTACAAAGACGGCACTGAGTGCTTATGTGAACTATATCCAGAATGATCCGGGAGTTGCTGATGACGCATCTGAAGATGACCCTGATGGTGGTTCAGGATATTTCATGCCTGATGATTGGGTGAACAGCCTGAAGACAGGTAATCTCATCTATGAGGCTGTGCTCTCAGGTGATAATACTAATTCACAAAGGATACTCAATGCTACAGATTACCTGTACAGGCACTGGAATGATGATGTTGAAGGGTGGATGGGAAATATGTCAGCACCCACACCTTATAACACACAATACCAGGCCGCTTACTCGATCATGAAAGGCCTGGAATCCATCGGAATGGATGACCTCAATGGTATTGACTGGTTCGACAATATGTCCACTGTGCTGGTAAGCGATCAACATGCTAACGGTAGCTGGAGCAATGGTCCCAACTATGTAGTTCCTGGAGGAGTGGGTGCCAGCATTGCAACCGATGACCTTTGCACCACATGGGCGCTGCTAACCCTGGAAAAGATTGCTCCACCAGCTCCATCGATAGAAGGCCGTATGACCGGAGGCGGCAGTGTCTTTACAGATAATGGCATGCGAGTTACGCACGGCTTTACGCTCCACTGCAATATCAGCAAGGGACCCAACAACCTGGAGGTCAACTGGGGTAAGGGCAACAAGTTCCATCTGGAGAGCCTTGACAGTGCCTTCTGCTTTGACGATCCGAGCATTGATGAAGCACCTCCTGTTGCTGGATTTGATAGCTACAGGGGTGCCGGGACCGGCCGCTATAATGGTGTATCTGGCGCTACTGCAGAGTGGTTCTTTACCGATGCAGGTGAGCCTGGCAAGAATAATGACATAGCCGAAATTACCATAACTGATGTAGGCGGAAACGTTGTTCTAGTAGTCTCTGGCACACTGAACAGTGGCAACCAACAGGCCCACGAAGACTAGATTGTCGCTACGTTAAACAACAGGGATAAAATCCCTGTTGTATTTTTTTATCATGATTATGATACCGGCCAGCAGTATTTTCCCGATATGTTCCCTTCTGATACACATCAAGTACCAGCTCTTGACTGGATATATGTCAATAATATGAATGAGTGAGGATAGTAAGCCCCCTTCTGTTTTAGCGGCACTTCCCAAGGGATGTGGTCCGCCATATAACGGCATTCGGCTAAGCGCCAACTCCGGACCGGCCCCGGACAGGCCATTGGTCCCTGTTTGGCTTGCACCCACGAGGATTCACGCGTTCCATCCACTTGTCCGCGCGATCTCAACCTTGCGGTATCATTGCATTGACGCGGTGCGGTATCGTTTCTGTGCCATCATGCGGCCGGGTATTACACCGACCGTGAGCCGCCGGTTTTACACGGCAGCTGCCAGGACTCTCATCCTACGCCCACTACAGGCGTTCGTGTGTCCGGGTGGTGGGGGGACTTTCCTCAGGTCAATTGACCCGGAGGCCGTCCTTCCTCTCTCACGGGTGTAATAGGTGGATGTGGTGTATAAGGTTTGTTGTTGCTTGTGGTTACGGCACATACTGGGCTGGAAGGGAGGGACAGATTCCATTAGCTATCTGTACTAACTATTGAAGGTAAAAAAAGAAGTGGTAGTGGGTAAAAAAATACCCACTAAAAACTGATGTGAGTTGAAAAAATTAATTTTTTGTGTATTCGTAATAGAATAGCACAAAAATTAATAATTCCTGTTCCTGTTTCTGTTAGGTCGCTGACCTTTCTTCAAGTTGCCCGTATTCATTTTTCTATGTGGTTTTTTCACCACGACCTTCTCAAACTGAGGTACTTTCAATTTCTTTATATCTACATCATTTTCTCTCAATATACTTGAGAAATTGCCCATGTCACTTCTGGAAAGGATGCTTATTGCCTTCCCTTGAGCCCCTGCTCTTGCAGTTCTGCCAATCCTGTGGATATACTGGTTGCTTTCCCTGGGTATATCATAATTGTAAACATGGGAAATACCCTCGATATCGAGTCCTCTTGCAGCTACATCTGTGCATACAAGGACACATGATCTCCCTGTACTGAATTGCTTCATGACAGTATTCCGTTTACCCTGGGTCATTCCGCCATGAACAGCTTGTGCATCAATATTTGAAGCTCTCAGGTTCTTTGCAACTTTATCTGTATTTCTCTTGGTATTGCAGAAAACCATTACCAGGTCTGATTTTTCATTGTGCAATAGATGCACCAG
>DAOWEE010000159.1 GCA_030638625.1 Methanosarcinales archaeon | reverse complement strand
TGGCACCCGAATCATATTCAAAGAGTCGGCCCAACCTGTCTGAAGCGGTAGCTGTTGCCAACACAGTGGAGGATGCCATGGCTTTCGGGGCAAGGGCACACCTGTGCCACATCAGCACCCGGGAGGCAGTGGGTATCATCCGCAGTGCCAAGTATGGAGACTACGGGGAATCTGAGGGCACTATAACAGCCGAAGCGGCACCACATCACCTGCTTTTGTCAAATAAGGATTATGACAGGTTGGGGAGCCTTGCAAAGATGAACCCGCCCCTTAGAAAGAGGCGAAGTATGCAATATCTGTGGAATGGACTGAACGACGGGACTATTGATATTGTGGCTTCTGACCATGCCCCTCATTCTGAAAATGAAAAGATGACCGATATCTGGAGTGCTCCGGCAGGGGTGCCGGGTGTGGAAACCATGCTACCGTTGATGCTGGTGGCAGTGCGGCGTAATTTGCTGTCGCTTTCAAGAATGGTAGAGGTTATGTGTACCAATCCAGCAATGATATTTGGACTGGATAATCACAAGAAAGGGGCAATATGGAAGGGGTTCGATGCTGACCTGGTACTTGTGGATACAAGCAATGTCACCGAGATTGATGCAGACCGATTGCATAGCAAGGCAGGGTGGACACCGTATGAGGGTATGGAAGGTATATTCCCTGTGATGACCATCTCCAGGGGTGAAGTCATCTGGGAAGATGATATTCATGCAAAGAAGGGAAGGGGGGAATTCCTGCCTGGTGCCGGGTTTGAAGAGAAGCCTAAAGAGGAGTCTCCTGCATTTTCAAATATAGATGAAAAGTAATAACATTCGGTATAATTATGAGTGGAATAATTTTCAATATTCACAAAAAAGCAGTGGATAATCATGCAAGGATTGCGCTGGGAATAGGTAGCTCAACGCCGAAACTCCTGCAGAGTGCGGCTCTGGCAGAAGAGTTTGCTGATGTGGTACTGGTGGGCGACAGACAGAATATTAACAAAATCGGCACCCATCTTGAAGTGATACATTCGGATGAACCAACCAGGACCATAGTTGACCTGCTGGTTAAAGGGGATATAGATGGTGCTGTAAGGGGGACATTATCGGCCACGTCAACTCTTTCCTATCTCAAACAGGCTTTGAATATGAAAAGCCTGTACAGGATTGCACTGCTGGAAACGCCTGACGGAACACCTCTGTTCCTGGCTCCGGTGGGCATAGATGAGGGGGGTACCCGTGAGCAAAAACTGGAGTTCATAAGAAGGGGGGTGGAACATATACGCAGGTTTGGCATTGAGCCGAAAGTAGGTCTTCTTTCAGGTGGACGTTTTGAGGACAAGGGGCGTGACACTTATGTTGATAAGACATTGGAAGATGCTGATTATGTGACCAACATGGCGCAACTGGAAGGGTATGACGTCAAACATTATGGTATCTTGATTGAGGATGCCATCGGAGAGGCTGATTTTATACTGGCACCGGACGGTATCTCAGGGAACCTGATATTCAGGACGCTGGTACTGGTGGCCGGAGGGTACGGTTATGGGGCACCTGTGCTGATGGATAAGGTGTTTGTGGATACCAGCAGGGTGGGAGGACATTATACTAAGGCTATAATGATGGCTTCGGCTCTGTGTGTGCGTAAAGAGTAACTCTTACTGAAATCTATAGTTTAGTAAAATAAGATAATATGTGGTGAATGTTCACCACATATCTATTTCTCTGATTTTGCATCTCTACTTCTAATGACACCCGGAGCATGCCCAGTATGTTCCCATCGACTGATTGTGTAAGTTTCCTGGTTCAGCTGAATAGAAGTTCCATGTCTCTGGCAGGAATGGTAACCTTCTCTCGTATATCCAGTCACCGTTGTGACATTCGTAACACCTTATCTGTGCAGCCATTTGGGTTTGGGTGGTATTACCATATTGGGCACCAACAATTGTACTGTTATGGCAATTGTAGCATTGGTCAGGGTTAAGTGAATCGTTAGAGTTGGTCTCAACCAAGTTGCTGTTGGTACCGTAGTGGGATACTAGAGATATATTGTTCTGCCACATGGTTGCACTGCTGTTGACGCTGTTGTTATGACAGTTCCAGCATTCTGCATAATTAGTTGTCACATTGGATGTACTGAACTGATGTGGGGTTGAAGCGTTGGGTATGTGTCTGGCAACCACTGGTGCACTGAAATTAGAAGTTCCGACGTGACATTCATCACACAGTTTAGCACCTGAAATTGATGGATGAGTGGACGGGGCACTACCGTTGCCGTGACATGCATAACATCGCAAATTGTCGCTGGTATTGGCATTGTTAATGTCGTAGTGTATTGATTCTGAACTGTTGTTGGTGGCTGAGACATTCAACTGGACAGTGGATGGTACTAAATCCAGCTGTGCGTCATGGCAGCTTACACAGTTTGTTGTAACTGCTGGATATACATCGTGTGCAAACCATGTTGAATTACTGGGTATATTGCTGGTGTTTTGGTGACAACCAAGACATTTGTCGTCTGTGAAGTCGGACAAGGTGCTGTGGTTGTAGAAGACTGTACCGTCGGTTGAACTCTGGGAGGTATTGATCTCTGGTGGTGTCTGGCTCAAGTTGCTGGTAACGCTACTATAATAAGTTGAGCCGTTCTGGTGGCATGCTGCACAGATTTCTCCAGTTAAGTCAATGGATTCGCCTGATAATGGGGCGAGGTAACCTAGGGCACTAGTGCTGTGTTTGGTGTCATTGTGACAGTATTCACACGCGTCATTGTTGGTGGTCCAATACGGTGATGGAGTCATGTTCCATTTAGCACCTGAATCGCTGTCCTCACTGTGGTATAGTGGGTCTGGAATTGCTGGTATTGTA
>DAOWEE010000383.1 GCA_030638625.1 Methanosarcinales archaeon | reverse complement strand
TATATTGTATTCTTCCCTCTGGAAGGAGATAATGCAGGTAAGAAACACTATATACCGTTCTCAAATATCCATATCGTTCGCGAATTATAGTGGTTGAAAAGTGCGGGGCAATAAACCCCATAAATTTTTAAGTTCCTGACTAATTCATTCAAGGACTGCTAACTGGACCGACTCATTGGGTCTGGTATACCATGGCAGGGCAGCCAGCGCACCTATAACGCCGTTGCCGTCCAGCCATACCTGGACCTGGTTTGACCTGGCCGTCTCCAGGGCATATTCTTTTGTGAGTATTCCTGTCCTGCATTCCCTGCTGTAATCTTCAAGGGGCGAAGCATCGAAATCGTCCAGTACCACCATACCTGTTTCAATGGAAACACTGTACTGCTCAAGAGCCGATTTGATATCTTCGAGCAGTGCCGATTTAGAATTAGCATTGAGGCAGGCGAATTCCAGTACGGTTGATACACAGTTCTGGGTCTTTGCCGGGGCCGGGAATAACTGTACCAGGGCATGTGACAGGTATTTTGCATCCTCACGGTCCAGTGCTGATGCAATATTATGAGCCATGGACCAGGTTGCCCCTTCCTCCTTGTTGTCGGTATCGTCAATGCCTACCAGCACCCGTTCATACCTTGGCACTACGATGGTACCCTTTGCAGCTCTTCCGCCGCCTGATTCAGATATCTCTGAACGCAGTACGCCTTTGCTCCTGGCACGGCACACGGTGGCGCCCACACCCCCGCCGCCGAGACCTGCGTATGTAATCGCTACTTCGTCGCCTGATACTTCTACCGATTCTATGCCGGCGGCGGCTACCGAGGCTTCAAGTTTAAGTGGTTCGGTCCCGGTCCTGGTACGGTAGCATATCATATTGCCTACTGAGCGTACTTCCTCTATGAGGGGACTGCTGGCATAGTGATGCATTGTCCAAGCAGAGCCGCCGTAGCAGTTTGATTGTTCTATGATGTCCGCGTATCTGTTGTCGCGGTCGCAAACTGCGTATATTCCTGCGTAGGTTACAGTATAGGGGTCATTGAGGTTCATTTGCGATGCTCCGGATGTTAGGTTGAGATATTCTTTGGTATTTAAAATAGTATGCATAAATATTTTTTTGAGGCTGCCAAATCGTTGGCGTTAAATGTTTTGTGAATTGCCCTCAATCTAATAATCCGTATAATGTTTAGAAAAATCAGGTTCATTTGTTGTACTGGAAATCCAAAACTTTAAATCGATTGTCAACCCAAACGGCACAGAAATGTTAACAATCTGTGAGACCACACTTCAAGCAGTTAGGGAAAAAGGTGAATCTATTAACTTTGATGAAGCCCTGGCACTCATGAACCTGCAGGGCCATGAATGTTTGGAACTTTTTTCCATTGCCAACAGAGTGCGTTCAAAACTGGGAGATAAAATCGATCTGTGCTCCATCATCAATGCGAAATGCGGCCAATGTCCTGAAGATTGCAAATTTTGTGCACAGTCTGTCCACAACGACACTGAAATCTCGTCCCATCCTTTTTTGGATGAGGAAGATATTCTAAATATGGCTTTCATGATGCAGGACGAAGGTGCAGCCAGGTTCTGTATTGTTATCAGTGGAACAAATGTGGAGAACAATGATTTTGATAAGATCTTGCATTCAATACAAAGGATCAAAAAAGAAACATCCCTTTCGGTTTGTACTTCTATTGGAAAACTAACAAAAGAAACAGCCATTTCCCTAAAGAATGCCGGTGTGACCAGGATACATCATAATCTTGAAACCTCGGCCACCTATTTCAGGAACATATGTACTACACAAAGCTATGATGAAAAAATAAATGCGGTACGTATAGCAAAAGCTGCTGGCCTTGAAGTATGCTGTGGAGGTATAATAGGTATGGGGGAGTCTGTGAAGGACTGCATCGAGTTGGCGTTTACGCTCAAAGAGCTGGATGTAGATTCCATTCCCATCAATATATTGAATCCCATACTCGGCACACCTCTGGAAAATGTCCAGCCCAAGAGCCCGATGGAGATCCTGAAAACAATAGCTGTTTTTCGCCTTATCCTTCCTGAAAAAAATATACGGATTGCAGGCGGCCGGGAAAAAAATCTGAGGGATCTGCAATGCTTGAGCCTGATAGCAGGTGCAAATGGCTTACTTCTCGGTAACTATCTCACAACACCTGGCAGATACCCGAAAGATGATATCCGGATGATTGAGGACTTGGGATTTACTCCCGGTGGTGTTAATGTTTAGTGTTCGTATGAGAGCGTCCAGGGATAACAATCACATATCAGGGGCTGAACTGCTTGTACCAGAACAAGAAATATCAGCTTCAGTAATGTCACTGATGGGCCGGGCCATGTCTCACCAGAGGGGAAAACCAGATAATTTGAACATATCCATTGAAGAAATAAATGTTGATATTAATAAAATTACTTCTTTGCCACTTAAATTACTGGTTTCTGATAATGTTGAAGGAAGTAAAAAGGCGGCCAAACATATCCTTCGTGCTTTAAGGATTCCGCAATTTTGCATAGAAAAAGCATTTTCTCTATTGGAAATGGGGCCCGCAAATGGAAAGAGTATGAGGGGAGCGATAGTTATGGATATGCAGGGCAACCGCCTTGAGCCTGATAAACAAAAAGGCATAAGGGCATCACGCATTGATATCACAGAAGAAGCATCCCTTGAACTGGCAAATTCACTGTCCGATAAAGGATTGTCTCCATATTATATACAGATTAAAGAGGCACTGGTACTTGCATCAAAAGTAGCTTCCCTTAAAGGAACCATTGCAGAACTGTGCTGGTCTGATGACCCTTATTATACCACCGGTTATGTGGCTTCAAAAAAAATGGGTTATGTCCGCATCCCGCATTTGAAAAATGCAGGGGAACACCAGGGAGGAAGGGTTTTTTTTGTCGATGATATTGACCTGACTGATTATATCTATGAAATGCAAAGGAGTCCCGTTTTAGTTAATAGATTCGCGGGGCTACATGAATTTCCAGATCTTTCAAACGATATTACAGGAGAGTAGCATGATACAACAACAGATACTTAAAACTGAAACCAGGAGTTCAAATAAAAACATTGCAAAGATCGCTGTTCTGGGTGCTGGCGGACTTGGAATGGCTGCAGTAAGAATGTTGACACAGAAGAAAGAAATGAAACTTTGTGCCATTGCAGATAAATCTGGATACTTTATAGATCTGGATGGAATTGATGCCGGACTTCTGGAAGATAAAAGACCGGGAGATATTGGCACTATGACAGATGATGCAATCGGTGGAATTATAAAAAATTCAGATGAACTCGATGGCATTTTCTTTGCTCTTCCAAATCTCTCAAACGATTTCAACTCAACAATTGTATCAAGATTTGTAGAACATGGTTATAATGGAGTGATGGTGGATGCACTCAAACGTTCCCGGGCTGTAGAGATAATGTTTGGCTTGGAAGACAAGATTAGGGATGCCGGAATTACTTATATCACAGGAGCAGGAGCGACCCCGGGATTACTCACATGTGCAGCATCCCTTGCAGCCAATTCCTTTACTGAGATAATAGGTGTGGATATTAATTTTGGAGTTGGGATAACGAACTGGGATTCATACCGTGCCACCATACGGGAAGACATTGCACATCTTGAAGGATTCGATCTTGAAAAAGTATCGAAAATGACATGTGCACAGATCAAAGAAGAACTTGACCAGAGGAACGGAATTATCGAATTGCAGAATATGGAACACGCTGATGATGTCCTGCTCGAGAGAGCCGGAGTGGTATCACGTGATAAAGTAAAGGTGGGCGGTGTTGTGGATACAAGAAATCCAAAAAAGCCTGTAAGTACTACCATGACCCTGACAGGCAAAACATTTGACGGAGAAGTTTCAAGCCACAAGTTCATACTCGGTGATGAAACGACAATGGGTGCCAAT
>DAOWEE010000028.1 GCA_030638625.1 Methanosarcinales archaeon | reverse complement strand
CAGTTGTTCCAACATGTTATGATGGCCCTGAACCTGATCAATTAGAAGATTTCCTTCAAAATATACCATATTTACCACCGCTTTTTCTAAAATCTAAATTAATATCCCATAATATCATGATATACATCATGATGATGATGGAGCCCAAAATGGTTTGGGTGCACATTATATATAAATACATTTATTCAGTCCCATAAATCTATAAAAGATGCTACTCCAACATTATTTTGCAAAAATTGTAAGGACAGTTAGGCCAAACCAATTAAGCTAAGCTTAAATTGGCACATTAGCTTATTTGAGACTCACACATGTCATAAAGAATGGAATCTTCTATGGGACAGACAATCCCACTTTCATAAAGTATTATAGTACACCTTTGGTACTGGGCACCCCGTCCCCAACCACAACCGCAGCCCGCCGCAGTGCGACCGCAAATGCCTTGAACAGCGCCTCTATCTTGTGGTGGTCGTTCTCACCTTCCACCTTCATATGCACATTGATGCCAGCATTGCTGATAACGGATTCAAAGAAATGCCTGGTCATCTGGGTACCGAAATCTCCAACCTTCGGGCTCATGAACCTCGCATCGAATGTCAGGTAACTCCGTCCCCCCAAGTCCAACGCAACTTCGGCCAGTGCCTCGTCCATGGGCACCCGTGCCTCGCCGAATCTGGCAATACCCTTCTTATCCCCAAGTGCTTTGTCCAGTGCTGCACCCAGCACGATACCCACATCCTCGATGGTATGGTGTTCATCGACGTGGACATCGCCCCTGGCCTGTACTGTGAGGTCAAGTCCGCCGTGCCGTGTCAATGAAGTCAGCATGTGGTCAAAAAAAGCCACACCAGTATCTATATCAGCCGAACCACTGCCATCCAGATTGAGTTTTATTTCAATGGACGTTTCCCTGGTTTTACGTTTCTGTTTTGCTGTTCTCATATCCATACTTCCAGATGATTTTATTGATTGAACAGAATATTTAGGAATGACATATCCCTAATGCAGTATAAACTGTTAGGTTTCCTAATCCTTAGCAGCCTGAATGGCTTCTTTCAGGCCCAGCCGTCCCGTATACAATGCACTGCCCACAACAACCGCCACAGCACCCGTCTCCCTTATTATCCGCACATCTTCGGCAGTGGTAATGCCGCCGGATGCCACTACCGGGATGTTCACTGCCTCAACCAGTTTACGGGTAGGTTCGGGGTCCACACCACTGAGCAGCCCTTCACTATCGATATTGGTAAACAGGATACTGCCCGCACCCATATCTTCAAGCTGGCGGCCCAGTTCAGGCGGGGTAAAGTCAGATATCCTGGCCCAGCCGTGAGTGGTCACTTTGCCGTTCTTGGCATCCAGGGACACCATGATATGCTCTTTTCCGTATTTATCAGACATCTCCTGCACGAAACCGGGGTCGTTTACGGCAGCCGTACCGATAATCACCCTGTCCACGCCCAGCTCAAGCAAGGCCTCTACATCTTCGGCAGTCCTGATACCGCCACCTACCTCTATGGTGACGTCAGTGGCGCTCACAATATTTTCAATAGCATGAGCATTTATTCTTTCACCCTGGATGGCACCGTCAAGGTCGATAAGATGCAACGTTCCGGCCCCTTCATCCAACCATCGAATCGCCTGGGCAGTAGGGTCATCCAGCGAGACCATTTCAGTCCCGGGCACACCCTGCACCAGTTGCACACACTTTCCACCTTTTAAGTCAACCGCAGGTATCACTTCAAAACTCATGGTGCTATATTCCAGCCACTGTGATGTATAATTTTCGGAAAAATCAGGGAGAACAGCAACAGTACACTATACATCAAGTGTTTTTGATAGCTGCTTGGAAAAAATGGTTCTCTTTAACATCGTGTGGGCAACATCATTTGCATTGCATTATTTATTTTTCAGACACAGATTTCACTGATTTACACAGATTTAATGTCATTTTGTTTATTTTGCATCCATTACACGACGCTTTATTTGAACGGATTTTCCAAAATTTATTAGAAGCCCAACTTCAATACCTGTTGCTTTAAGGTAATTAACAAGTTGGACCTCATGGATACTTGATAATTCCTTTCCAGCCTTGATTTCAATAATTACTTTACCGTCGACAATAATATCAGCAATATAATCTCCAACTATTTCTCCCCTGTAGTGTACCTTAATGGGTTTCTCAATATCAAACAAAAAATCCAATGGTCGCAGTTCAATAGCCAGAGAATTCTGATAAACTTTCTCTAAGAAACCTGAACCAAGTGTGTTGTGCACCTTATATGCGGCTCCGATAATTTTTTCAGTAATATCCTGATGCTTAAAATTTTCCATATATCTCATTTCCTTTTTATCCGCAATCTGTGTTAATCAGTGAAATCTGTGTCTAAAAAATTAAAAGACACGGATTTCACAGATTTGTAGTCGCATCTGCATCTGACATATTCGTTTGAATAACTGGATTTTAGCATTGTGTCTCAGGATCAATAGACTGGATTGAAATAAAAGTAACATGTACTCTCCTGCAAATCCTGTTCAAAATTTTCCCACTCAATCTTGAGGAGATCCAATTTTTCGGTATCAAGACACTTTCTTTTATTCTATAAATGATAAAAGATGTACTGATAACTCGAAATAGACTGATAAAAATCTAGAATTGAATAAATCTCAGGTATGATCCTGTTTCTTTTTGGCTTCTGTAAGAGTATCCATACCTTTTACAATATCGTTTTTGGATAAATTCAAAGGAATCCCAATCTCCTGGAGTTTATACATGAACATCCTCTTTGGCAATCCCGCTATTTCGGCTGCTTTTCCAAGTGAAACCTGGCTTTCAGTATATTTCCTGATGGCTTTTCTTAAATTGTATTCCTGAATATATTTCAATATTGAGGATTTTATAAGTTCCTCTTTATTAGTTGATGTTTCCTTTGAAATCTCTTGCAACCTTCTGAGGTAATCATCCTGGAGACTGATTTTTATTTCCATTTATTATCACCTCTTTTGCTTTATCAATAGCCTCATCATTAAATGATATTTTTAGTTTATCGAGCATCTCAAAGGCTTGTTGTTGATTAATATTTCCAGTTATACTTGCATCAATAACAATGTTCACTGATGATATATATTTTATTCCGATTCTATCAAGCACTCGATAGACTTTGGAGTCGTCTATCAGTAATATAAACTCTTTATTGTAATAGGCAGTCGATGCCAGTTCTATTTCACCTGAAGATATACTTATTTCATGCTTGATCTTATCAGGAACTTCACTTTTTCGTATTATTTGGATACGCTTTTTTTTGATATAATTTTTGAAAAAACCAGCATCTTGGGCGAATCCTTCCCCTTCCTTTATTTCTTCGACAACTTTTGGAGTTGTGTTTATGTCAAAATTTTCAATCAGGTATGAATGAAGTCCAATTTCAAAAATGTTTATCCATGAAGATGTATTAAGCAAAATCCTGGGGGGAGGAACTTTATTCATTCTATACTCCTGAAATGCTTTCTTCTACAATCTTTATTTCCTCTTCGTTCAGCCCGTAAAGCCTGTACACAATCTGGTCGATAAGCTCATCCGTAGCTTCAATCCTGCCCATGAGAGGCTGCAATTTATCCATCGAATCGACTCAAGATAGTGATTGGAAAACAGATTCCGGTTTTGTAAATAATTAAGCGTTGTTTGTGTCAATTTAGGCCCTTTGAAATTCTTTTATATTATTAATAAATCGAAACAAAATAAGATTTGTGATTATTTAAAAGCTTGCAACATTTGATGCTACACCATATTCGTCATCATAAGTACAGCCACCAGGCAAACAGCACCAAAAGCATCAACAATACTTGACATCATGGGTATGCTGTGATTATCAGGGTCAAGCCTGAGCTTATAGGCTGCAACAGCCACATAATAGCCTACAAAGTTGACGATTGTTACGGCAATCAGGCCAGCCGCCGTGCTGATAAATACAAGAGTCCATAAATCCGGTGTCGCAATCCCTAATAACGTACTCGCAATGAAAGCCGATATCCCCACAATTGGGAAAACCACCAGTGAGTACAGGTATATCAGCAGGAAATTGGGTAGTATCTGTTTTCCCGGAAATAAATTTGGTTTGAACATACCGGTATGCAGCATAGAGGACAGCCTTGACGTAAGAATACCCCCCAGTGCATTGTTATCTTCGAGGAACAGCGGTACCATAACAAGTAGGGCAGGCAGTAACAGGAAAGCATCCATTTTTGAGTTGATGATAAGTCCAGCAATGGAACTCATAAAACCTGCCAGCAGCAACATGGGTATGCTTTCATAGATTATCCGTTTCATAATACCCAGTCCCGAACGTACGGTAAGCCAGACAATTATCAATGAAAGTACACCAAACAGGATGAATACAATATTATGAAAGCTTGCCCCCTCACCACCTATCAATATCACTGCCAAAAAAAGGGCGGGCAAGGTGACCATATCACCGGCGGCAGTGATGATAGGCGCACTCATATTGTCAATATCCCAACCACGGTTATGGCCGGTAACTGCAACGCCAACGGTAATTAACAGGACGAATACGCTTGAAATAATACCTCCTATCACTGATATTAATACAAATTCAACCAGACCGATACTGTCTATGTCGAGTAATAACGCCAGCACCTTTGCTATCACACCCAGTGCAAAGGAAACCAGTAATGTGTTGACCATGGAAGCAAAGATGTTTTGGCTGAGTATGCTGTTGGCCTTTAAAGACGTTGAGAACATACCGGTATGCAGTGCCGTACCTAACCGTGAGCCCATGGCACCGAAGATATTACCCCTCATCCCAATGGCAGGGGTGATGAGCAGTATCAAACCTGGCATGGTTT
>DAOWEE010000358.1 GCA_030638625.1 Methanosarcinales archaeon | reverse complement strand
TAATTCTGGGAATAATGTGTACAGTCGTGCCGATTTTACTATATCTTGTCCTGAGTCGGTTTAGGACATCCAGTGTAACCAGTCCTAATGCCAGGGAAGAGATGGGGCTGCTGCTGGACCATCCGGATCATATTGAGCAATTTCAGATTAATGGTAAAATGTCTAAATCCGGCGATATTAACATTGTATATCTATCTGAATTATTGCTTCATATCGGGGCCGCAGGTATTCTAATGGGATTTTTATACCGCGCCTGGCTGATTCACAATAAGATTGAGAACGGGGAGACCATGGAGATATTCACCATAGGATTGGTGGTCATTTCTGGAGTAGTTTATTCTGCCAATAAGATAAAAGCGATGGACTTCTCAGGGCCTGGGATTCTGTCCGAATATCTCTTCGGCATGTGTGCCCTGGGTATTGGTGGAGTGGTGTTTGCAATAATCTTTAACCTGAAGACGGGGCTGGGTGAACTGAACATGGATGTTGCCATGACATATTTCTATGTGGTGCAAAGTCTGGCCATAGCATCTGCATTAGTGATGAGTGTTGTGGGGAAAGTGAAACGACGATGGGTAAAAGCAAGGTAGGACAAAGTTGTTAGGTGCCAAAGTATATTGGCACTTTAACTTGACTTATAAATTACCTTTGACTTATAAATCACTTCAAATCCTTGTCAGGACTTTCAATACCATCCTCTATGTTTTCACTGCCTGTGATATCGTATTCATGTCCCATCACGCCTTCTTTCATGATTATCACGTAGTCTGCAGAATTCTTAAGCCCGATGGACATCCCTGGTTCAGCACCAAACAGGATGGTTTCTTTCCCATGTTCGTTGGCCTTGTTCAGTAGCGGTTTGAAATCGGCGTCCCTGGTTACCAGTGCAATAATATCAATAACAGGACTGAATACCATTTCCATGCCTTCCACGGATAGCCTGACATCCACATCACTGCTGCAAATGATAGGTTCCAATCCCTGTGTCTCAATGGCCTCAATAAGTTTTTCTGAAGCATACTGGTTCAGGAATACCCTGCCTATCTTGATGGTGCCGTAATCCTTGAGTACATCCCGTATCCCTTCCAGATTTATCTGGAACTCCTTGCGGAGCATGTTTGGGCCGTCTACAAGCAGGGCAATCTTACGTCTTCCTTTCTCCTGCTTTGAACCAAGATAATTACGAATAGCTCCAAAACCACTTTTCATAGGTTTCATTTACATTCCTCTTATAAACTAAATGTGACACAATGTCTGCAATAAACTGTATCGAATAATATCATAAAAACACAGGTAAGTAAAGAACTTTACTATTTTTTTCTAATGCTTAATCAGGTCGAACACCCAGCGGCTTACCCCGGGCGCCACGTTGCCACACCTGCGGTAGAACACCACTTCCAGGCCATTGCGGCCGTACTCCTCCACCAGGCCAGGAATCTGGTGTGGTTTCTTAAAGGTATAGAAGTGTATGCTGCCGCCCTGTCGTACCAGCCAGGACATATCATATAAGAAATGGTCCATTCCATATGGTGTGGGTATTATAGCCCTGTCAAATCCTGTTTTTAACATTCCCGGGATACACTTTGCATCACCCTGGATTATTGATACGTATTTCTCGACATGGTTTAACTCCACATTACCGGCCAGCCAACGGCATGCATCCGGGTTCTTTTCCACAGCAGTGACCCTGGCCCCACAGACTGCTGCCGGAATGACAAAAGGACCTACGCCGCTAAAGGGTACCAGCACATGCTCACCGGATTCAATTTTTGATGCCACACGGAATCTCTCATACGAAAGGTGGGTATTGAAGAACACTGTCTTCACGTCCAGGCGGTAAAGATGACCATATTCCCTGTGCAGGGTAATAGTGTCGCTGCCAGATAGTGTTTCGTACCCACCCAGGCGCGATTCACCCTTCAGCATGGCCACCTTATTTAATACTGTCCTGATATTCTTGCGTTGCTCTGTTATCGTTTCTGCAATTACATGCCTGTATGTGTGCAATTGATGCGGTATGGCAATAACAGCCACATCTCCTACCACTTCAAATCTGTTGGGAACCAGATGCAACAGCGATTCAGGTACAGCACTTTTACCCCGAATCATATCCCTTAGCGTCATGTCAAACCAACCTGTGTATTGACTGCATATATAGTTCTCATTATTGTCTAATCCAAATGATTTTATTATTATAAGGCATAGGGAAAAAAGATGAAAATATCAGATGAGATTCGCAACCAGCTTAAATTTGATGATAAAGGACTTATTACTGCAATAGCCCAGGATTACCAGACCAACGAGATACTGATGCTGGCTTTCATGAACCTTGAGGCCCTTGAAAAGACAGTGGATACCGGTAAGGCACATTACTACAGCCGCAGCCGGGGCAAGCAATGGCTCAAGGGCGAAAGTTCGGGTCATGTCCAGGTGGTACATGAGATGTATATAGACTGCGATGCCGATGCTGTGCTGATGAAAGTTGAACAATTAGGCGGCGGAGCTTGCCATACCGGTTATAGGTCGTGTTTCTATCGCACCCTTGACGGTGACGTGGTGGGCGAGAAGGCATTCAATCCAGAGGATGTATATTAAACGTGTATGCCGACAAAGCAAACGGTGCGATGGTGACCAGCTTTAAGGTGTGGTAAATTATAATAATAATTATATATTATAAGTGATTACAGGATGAATATGGGAGGCATCCAATGATACATTATTGTAAGATATGTGAGGGTAAAATGAACCTGTTCAGGTACCCAACTGGAAAACGATTTGACCATCTTGGCCGGAAACTTGTTATCTACAAATGTGTGGAATGCGGAGAAGAAGAGCAATTCGCAGAATAAAAGCTGGATAAAAAAAACGGACAGCAGTTTAACCTAAAACCGCTGCCCTTTTTATGAAATAACTGCACTTAAAATACTTGATATACCTCTTCGTGAGGATGTACCACTATGCCATCACCGGTGATATCGTAAGGATGGATTTTCTTGCTGTGGTCCGAGCCGCGCATTTTATAAATCTCCATGCTGCGCACCCTTACATTCTCCATTCTCTTATAGTAGAGGGCTATTGTACCTTCGGTCACAAAATTCTCCACACCGAAACGACTGGGATGGTCATCATCTACAATCTCGGATGTCATTAATGAGGTCAGTCCCAGGATTTCAAGGGTGGTGGACAGTTTAAGCAGTTCAACGCGTATCTTTGCCGGGTCCTGTAAATAAAAACCTATGGAAGTGGTCGAATCTATCACTGCTCTCTTGGCATCGATTTCTTCCTGGATCATTATGATCTGGTCCATCATGGAACGCATATCAAAAGGTCGTACATCAACGTACTTCTCCTGGGAAGGTATACCGATCTTTGTTGAGGCTGCATCGATGATAGCAAGACGCCCCTCGTCTTCAAGTTTCTTAAAATCCCAGCCAAACATCAGGGCATTTTCCCTGATCTGTTCGGGTCGTTCCTCTGTTGCAACAAATATGCCATTCTCTCCATATTTGGTTATTCCGTTGTACAGGAACTGCAGTGTAAATATAGTCTTTCCAGCACCTGATGTACCTGATATCAGGTATGTCCTGTCCTTTATAAATCCGCCACCGCACAGTTCATCAAAACCTTCCACTCCAGTTGGAACACGTAAATCAGGGTCGCTTAAATTGGTTACATTACCTTCCATTATGAATCTCCCTCGAGTTTTATTGTTGCTAAGATTGAAAACTTAGATGTACATTAATACCTCATGAGTATTATTATTTAATATAATTAGTTCTCGCATCTATTTAAAATTTTAGATTGCGGATGTTGAATTATGCCATCATATGGTTGCGATTTGAGTATCGGTTGTAATATGTATTTTTGTTGAACTAATAACGTTTATATCGGATTATATCCCATTCTGCAGTATATGGATAATACAATTGCCCAATCATCAAATAATCCAGATTTTGTAAATTCTCAGAAACGGGACAACGAGACTGAGATAGAAACACTGAAACAGAAACTCGAACAAATGGATGAGCAGAACAACCAGCTCCAGACCAGACTTCTCGATGCTGCAGTGGCAAACAGCAGTTACCTACAGAATATTCAGAAACTCAAGGAGCAGATTGAAGAGTTGAAACGTCCGCCGCTGTTTGTTGCATCTGTGATGGAAGTCCTGGAGGATACTGCCCTGCTGCGCCAGCATGGCAGCAACCAGGAGGTATTAATAGACATTCCGCCCGAAATGGAAGGTGAACTGGAAGCGGGAATGAGAGTGGCGGTGAACAATGGTTTTGGCATTGTCAATTTATTATCCAAACCCGCAGATATGCGGGCCAGGGTGATGGAACTTATTGAAGCTCCAGATATAGATTATAATTCCATAGGTGGCCTTGATGATGAGATTCAGGAAGTTGTCGAAACCATTGAACTGCCTCTCACAGACCCGCAAATGTTCATAGATGTAGGAATAGAACCTCCAAGGGGCGTACTACTATACGGCCCGCCCGGTAGCGGTAAGACTCTGATTGCCAAGGCCGTGGCCAGCAGGGCCCATGCCACGTTCATCAGGATGTCGGGTTCCGAACTGGTTCAGAAGTACGTGGGTGAAGGCGCGAGGCTGGTGCGTGATGTGTTCCAGATGGCGAAAGATAAGTCGCCCAGTATTGTTTTCATTGATGAGATCGATGCCGTGGGCGGACGCCGTACACATGATGGGACAACAGGCTCGGCTGAAGTGAACCGGACCATGATACAATTGCTTGCCGAACTTGACGGCTTTGAGGAGCGGGGCGATGTTAAGATTGTGGCCGCTACCAACCGTATTGACCTGCTTGACCCTGCCCTGCTGCGGCCCGGACGGTTTGACAGGATCATTGAGATACCTTTGCCTGATGAAAAGGGGCGGTTAGAGATTTTCAAGATACATACCAGGAACATGGCGCTGGGTGATGACGTGGATATCGATAAACTGGTAAAACTCACTGAGGATTTGAGTGGTGCTGACATTAAGGCCGTCGTGACCGAGGCAGGTATGTTCGTGATACGCAGGCGGGATAAGAAAATTATGATGGCAGATTTAATGGATGCTTATCATAAGATAATTGTGGAAGAGAATGAAGATGCCCCCTCTGGCATGTTTGTGTAGGTTTGCAATCTGGAAAATATGACTGAATTACTCACCCCTGAGGAAGGGAAGTGCGCACTGGATTTGGCTCGCAGGGCCATACATGAATATTTAGCTGCCAGTCAGACCATTACAGCAGACGACTTGCCACCTGTTTTTTATGAAAACAGGGGTGTGTTCGTGACGCTGAACCGCCGTTACGATTCTGGTAAGGAACTACGGGGCTGTATTGGCCGACCGTATCCGGTCATGCCGTTGGGCGATGCCATTATCATCTCTGCCATTAATGCGGCCACAGAGGACCCACGGTTTAACCCTGTGACTCCTGGGGAGCTGGAGACTATCGATATGGAAGTTACGGTGCTTACCATGCCTGAGCGGCTGGAAGGGGTGCCCAGTGAACTGCCTGGCGAGGTCGAGGTGGGCAGGCATGGGCTTATTGTGCAGAGGGGGGCGTATTCGGGGTTATTGCTACCGCAGGTTGCTGTGGAGCATGGGTTTGATGCTGAGGAGTTCCTGGGCCAGACCTGTATGAAGGCGGGGCTGTTCCCTGATGCGTGGTTGGAAGGGGATACTGATGTGTTTGCGTTTGAAGGGCAGATATTTCAGGATAAT
>DAOWEE010000044.1 GCA_030638625.1 Methanosarcinales archaeon | reverse complement strand
GGCATATTTGGGTCTTATGCAAGGGACGAACAAGCAGAAACCAGTGATATAGATGTTCTTGTAGAATTCGAGGGTCCCATTGGCTTTTTTAAATTTATGAAACTTGAAAATTACCTTACTGAAAAACTGGGTGCAAAAGTGGATCTTGTTACACCAGATGCATTAAAACCACTTATCAAATCTGAAATAATGCAGGAAACAGTTTATGCCTAAAAAAAGGAATGTCATTCTGTTTATTCAAGATATTCTTGAAGCAATAGGGAATATCGAGGAATTCACACAAAATATGGGATTTGAGGATTTCGCGGCTGACAAAAAGACCAGAGATGCAGTTGTAAGAAATCTTGAGGTAATTGGAGAAGCTGCGAAAAATATTTCTGATGAAATTAAACAGGAATATCCGGAAATCGAATGGAAAGCAGTCACAGGAATGAGGGACAAGCTCATTCATGAATACTTTGGGGTTAGTAATGCAATAGTTTGGGAAACAGTTACCAATGATATTGTCATTTTCAAAAAACAAATTAAAGTAATTCTTGAAAAGGAGAATGAAGCAGAAGACCAATAGATGTTCTTATAACATTTTTAACATGAGTTTTTGAGTGTCAATAGTACTTATGGCCTATAACTGGATTATGGAACAATACCGTAATGATGGAATTAAAATCATAAAATTGATGATCACAGTTTTTGCGTTGAAAAAATAAGAGTGCGGGGGAAGGGATTCGAACCCTTGAACTCCTGCGAGAATAGATCTTGAGTCTATCACCTTTGGCCTGGCTTGGTTACCCCCGCACAGGGGAAATAAGAATTACCTATCCTGAAGCGTCTCCACCTCTTCAACAATCCTGCGGCCCGCCGCAATCTCATCGATACTGTGAATAACAGCGCCCATATCCTCTATGACCTCCTTAATCTGCTCATAGTTCAAGGCATCGCCTTCAATGGTCACCTTAATATTCTCAGTCTGCTGGTCAACTTCATAGAGACTAAGATTTACGCCGCTAATGTTTTCCAGCTCGCTCAATGCCTTAGCATATTCAAGTATCAATGGATGATGAGGTTTCAAAACATCCAGAACCAATCGTCTAATTCCTACCAATTTTTTTATCCATCCTGCTGTATGTACTCTCAATACAAACAATAACTTATAACTCTTACGACATTCGGATATTCTCATCGTATATCTTGTAAAAAAGTATATATGGTTAAAACCAAAAGGATATCTGGAGTGGTAATATGAATACCTCACGATATATATTCTTATTAACAATATGCATTGCCGTTATTAGTACAGGAACGGCAACTGCCCAGACAGGATTCGGGGAATTTGAAGAAGGGGATTTTTCTGACCCCAGGGTTTGCGGTTCGTGCCACAGCCAGAACTTCGAGGAATGGGATGGTTCCATGCATGCGGCTTCCAATAGTGATCCCTTCTACCAATTGATGTTCTCGATGGCGAGTAATGATACCCAGGGGGCTGTGGATACCTACTGCCCCAGGTGTCATTCCCCTGCCAGTTATGTAACAGGCACCGATTCCGTGGTACCGCCGACGGCTGATATTGCCAATGCATCTGAAATGGGTGTGCACTGCGATTTTTGCCATACAATAAAGAGTAAATCCGGTATGGGCAATGGCCAGTATATATCAACACCCGGAACCGATAAATTCGGTCCATGGGACGATGCAGATTCACCTTACCATGGTGCCCGGTATTCAGAATTGCATACAAAATCCGACTTTTGTGGTATATGTCACTACCAGACCCATTCTGAAAATGGGGTGGTGATACAGAATACCTTCCAGGAATGGCTGGACAGCCCCTATTTTGAAGAAGGTACCCAATGCCAGGATTGCCACATGACACCGGGCCCAGGTTTCACCCAAAATCCGGGCCAGTCCACGTTACTCGGTCCTGAGAGGGAACATATCTGGATCCATAACACAGCAGGCGGGAATATCTTCCAGACCAGTTTGCAGTCACCAAAACACAGGGCACTGGCAGTTGAGATGTTAAAAGGTGCAGCAGAACTTGAAGTGAAGACAAATCAAGTGACAGATGAGAGTATATCCCTTGAAGTCACTGTATCCAATACAGGAGCAGGGCACAGCATTCCCACAGGTTCAAATTCGCTCAGGCAGGTATGGCTTGAAGTAACGGCAACGAATGAGGATGGTGAGGTAATCCATAGTTATGGTGAACTGGATAGTGCAGGCAGTATTGACCCCGAGGCCACCATCTATAGTTCGGTCTATCATGATGAATCGGGTAGTGTGACCCTGAAAGAATGGGAAGCCACATCT
>DAOWEE010000236.1 GCA_030638625.1 Methanosarcinales archaeon | reverse complement strand
GTGGAGCAGACCATCATGGTGCCTGGTGTATATGACATGCCGCTGGCCATCAAGAAAATGGTGATGGGCCCTAACATCGATGCAGTGGTCACCATTGGTTGCGTCATTGAGGGGCAGACCAAGCACGATGAGATTGTGGTACAGCACGCTACCAGAAAGATAACAGACCTGGCACTGGAATATGATAAACCCGTGACACTGGGTATATCGGGGCCTGGCATGAGCCGGATGGATGCACACAAGCGGGTTGACTATGCCAAGCGTGCGGTCGAGGCTGCTGTCAAGATGGTGCAAAGATTAAAATAACATATTAATCCAGAGGGGAACCATGGTATCAAAACGACTGCAGAGTATTGAGGAATCGGCAACTCTCAAGATGACGAACCTTGCCAATGACCTCAAGCGCGAAGGACATGATGTTATCAGTTTTACCCTGGGTGAACCTGATTTTGATACACCGAAGAACATCACTGATGCAGCAGTGGAATCGCTGCGAAGGGGCGATACACACTATTCCGCTTCTCCAGGCATACCTGAACTTCGCCTTGCCATTGCTGAAAAACTGAATGAAGAGAACAACCTGAATATTGAGCCCGCCCACGTTATCGTGACACCGGGCGCCAAGCAGGCCGTGTTTGAGGCTATTCTGGCGGTGCTGGACGAGGGCGATGAGGCTATACTGTTTGACCCGGCATGGGTTTCCTATGACCCGTGCATCAAGATTGCGGGTGGTAAGACAGTGTTCGCTCCTCTTGACCCTGAGAATGATTTTAATCCTACAGATGTGGCTAGTTATGTTACTTCTAAGACCAAACTTATTGTATTGAACAGCCCTAGCAATCCTACGGGCGGTATTTTTTCAAAGGATGCGATTCAGGAGATTGCTGACCTCGCCATCGATAATGATATTACTGTCCTTTCTGATGAGATTTATGAGAAGATTATCTATGACAAGGAACACCTGAGTATTGGCAGTCTGCCCGGAATGCAGGACCGTACTATTACAATCAACGGTTTTTCCAAGGCTTATGCCATGACGGGCTGGAGACTGGGTTACCTTGCCACGTCACATGAACTGTACAAGTCCATGTCCAAGTTGCAGAGTCATAGTGTCAGCAGTGCTACCACCTTTGTCCAGTGGGCGGGTGTGGAGGCGCTAAAGGGCGACCAGTCATTTATTCCAGAGATGGTCACCGAATTCAAGGCAAGACGGGACCTACTGGTGGATGGGTTGAACAATATGGGCATCAAATGCAATTATCCCAGCGGTGCGTTCTATGCTTTTGCTGATGTGAGCGCATACGGAAACGGGGATGATGTCTGTGAGACGCTGCTTACTGAAGCTTATGTGGCTGCCACGCCAGGGAGTGCTTTTGGTCCCAACAGCATGGACTTCGTCAGGATTTCCTATGCTACCAGCCGGGAGCGTATACAGACTGCGCTGGAGCGAATTGAGCAGGCATTGTTGTGATCGTTCAGGTTTTGCATTTTTTTTCCAGGTTAACTATATCTAATAGCATTATCTAATATTATCTAACCAGATAACCGTGGGGGTTACTATGTCTAATAGAGTTAAATTGCTTTTTGCCTTATTGGCAATAGCCTTAATTTCGATCATTTTGTCAAGCGGATGCCTGCAGTCTGATAATTCAGATAACACCTTAACGCCTCAATCTGGATATGCTGACTGGCAGGATATTGTTTTGACCGATATTGCCACAGGGGAGACATTCAGGATCAGTGATTTCAGGGGCAAACCTATACTATTGGAGAGCTTTGCTGTGTGGTGTCCGACATGTTTGCAGCAGCAAAAGAAAATGGATGAGCTAAGGTCACGTGAAGGGGATGCAATAATCCACATATCATTAGATACGGACCCTAATGAAGATGCAGACAGTATAAAAGAACATATTGAAACTCACGGTCTGGACTGGTATTTTGCAATATCACCCATTGAACTTACGAATGCTTTGATAGATGAATATGGCCTGGGTATTGTCAATGCTCCCACGTCTCCTGTTATATTGATATGTGAAGATGGTTCGGCCAGATTGTTGGAAAGAGGGGTAAAATCCGCGGATGAATTGCTAACAGAAGTGAATGAGGGGTGTTAACATGGTTGTAGGGATATTGTTGAAGATTTCTGAAGCCTTTATACTGGGATTACTCACACCGTTAACCGCAGCCTGTGTATTACCTTTATATCCCGGATTCCTGGTGTACCTGTCCAACCAGCTTTCTGGAAAAGAAGGAGATAGGAAAACCATAGCATTATTTGGAATTATTATAACTGCCGGGGTTGTTTTGTTCATGATGCTGCTCGGGCTGGTCTTTACCACAATCCTGCAGGTTGCCCTGACAAACGTGATCAATATTATATCTCCTGTTGCCTTTGGCATATTGATAATAATAAGTCTGGTCTTGATATTTGATATTGATCTGGGCAGGTATATTCCGAGAACCGAAGCACCCACTGGTAAGAATCCCATGGTCAATGCGTTGTTATTTGGCTTCTTTTTCGGAGCAATTGTGGTACCGTGTAATCCCCCGTTTATTGCAGTGCTTTTCACAAGGACAATATCGACAATAGGATTCCTTGAAAATGTGTTGCGCTTCATGTTCTTCGGGATTGGGATGGCTGCTCCCCTGCTGGCATTTTCACTCATATCCACAGCTTCCAGCAGGGCTATTATAGGTTATCTGGTAGAACATAAGAGGATTATAAATTTATCAGCAGGGATTATTATGCTGGTAATTTCAGCATATTATATTGTGTTTGTCTTCAGGATATTGGGGTGATAGGAATGATAACAAAATTAAGGATAATAATTCCTGTAATGGTGGTGCTTCTTATAGTTGTCTTTACAGGTTGTGTTGAAGATGACGGCAGACCGGAATTAATTGAAAAGCTGCCAGAGATAAATGAAATGGAAGAGGAGATGGGTATCAAGATAACCTCACGTGGTGTGAAATATGTAGTTGATCCTGCTAAGATCAAGTCAGGCGGTCCGCCCATGGATGGAATCCCGTCTATTGATAATCCCAAATATGTTACAGTTGAAGAGGCTGACAAGTGGATCCAGGATAATGAACTCGTGCTGGCATTAATTTACAGGAATACAACGAGGGTCTATCCATTGCAGATTCTTGTCTGGCATGAGATCGTCAACGATGAAATCGAAGATGCTCCGGTCCTGATAACCTATTGTCCACTTTGCGGCTCGGGCATAGCCTATGAGAGATGGATACATGGGCAGGAAGTGGAATTCGGGACATCAGGCAAATTGTATAATTCAAATCTGGTGATGTATGACCGTAAGACGAATTCATACTGGAGCCAGATAGATGGGCTGGCTATTGTGGGCGAATTAAGTGGGACAAAACTTACTCCCATATCAATAGATACTGTTGTCTGGAGGGATTGGAAGGTGGCCCACCCGGATTCTGAGGTATTGAGCCAGGATACAGGATTCAGGCGGGCTTATGGTAAAGACCCCTATGGCAATTACTATGAGAACAGCTTTTTGTACTTCCCGGTTGAAAATGAGGACAACAGTGTACATCCCAAGACCGTTATTTTCGGTATAGAGGTGAATGGGACATACAAGGCTTATAAAGAGGACGACCTGAAGGAACTGGATGTCATCGAGGATACTGTCAATGGGGTTATGGTTAAAGTGGAAAGGGATGATGCCGGGATAGTTGCAATAACCAATCTGGACACAGGCGTGGAGATAGTCAAGGAAAGGGATTTCTGGTTCGCATGGTATGCGTTCCATCCAGAGACTGAATTGTATACCAGATAGTTGTTGGACAATTGGCTGGTGATTAATTGAGAATCTGTCTTAGTTCAACTTCCAGTGCATCTCTCATGGCAGCATTGTACCCGTGTCCGCTGCCTTCAACAGGGTAGAACACCTTTGGCTCATCCGCTTTATCAAAGGTGGGCTGTGCCAGGTCTATTGGGATGATTGAGTCATTGGTCATATGTATCATCACCAGTTTACGCGGCAGGAGTTTTTCCAGATATGTGTCCGGGTCAATGGAGCGCAGGAACCTTGTCTGGTTTATTGTAATCTGGCCTGAATTTTCGGTTATGAACGATTCCACGTCGTATCCGCTGGTACTGATACCGACAACTCCTTTGATTGAGGGGTCTATTGCGGTGGCAATGATGGCGAACCTGCCTCCGTTGCTGATTCCGATGATGGCAAT
>DAOWEE010000377.1 GCA_030638625.1 Methanosarcinales archaeon | reverse complement strand
TCCGGCCATTATTTCAGGGGCGTTCAGTGATGGGGCGGGTGTTCCTGTCCGGTGCTATACGGGGCGGGCGCAGGTTGGTTGAAACTTACCGGTTTATGGCTGATGTGATGATTGGTGCGGAAGTGGAAGTTTTGAGCGAACATGTGGCAAGGGATACGGTGTTTGCCGAAGAGAGAAAAATGACAGAGGAAGAAATTTTTATGCGGGATATGGGCGGCATCGAGGAGTGTGACTGCCTGGTGGCTGAGGTTAGTGTGCCTTCGGTGGGTGTGGGGTATGAGATATGCCATGCTGTGGGTCTAAAGAAGCCTGTGCTGTGCGTGTATGAACGGGGGACTAAGGCTTCTGCTATGGTGCTGGGAAATAAGGGGGTTGTGGCGCAGGATTATGGTAATATGGATGAACTGCGCAGGCTTGTGCTGGGGTTTGTGGGGTCGGTTGAGTAAATTCAACAGGATAATATCAGCATCTCATCCCTTTGTAAAAAATCAGCGTCTCAACCCTGTGTAATAAGATCAGGTTTCATCTTCGCCCGAACTACTCTGGGCAGCTCACCCCATACTGCAAGCTTATCACCCTTCACAACCAGCGCACCCTGGATGCCGTCCACTTCCCTGACCGCATCAAGGGCATTTTCGACTCCGGTTTCATCCACAACCGCATTCCCCAATGCTGTGGCTGCCGCATCTGCCAGCGACACATTCCTGGACACCACCAGTGCGGCATCGGCAGTCCCAAAACTGATGGACGGGCCAACCGTGGCCGAAGATGTACAGATGCCCAGTATCTCATCACAAGGCTGCACTTCCAGTGCAAGGTCTTGAATAGAAGCTTCCCCTGCATATATTCCCAGCACCAGGGGCCGTTCCGTTAGCAGGGCGATATCGCCGCCGTTATCTACAAAGGCATATCTGGCGCCTGCCTCCAGCATAGCTTCCACTGCCATCCAGGCAATGGTGCCTGCTACTGCGCCCATAGGTCCGATACCCACGGCCCGGCATGCATCTGCCATTCTGCGGACTATATGGGGAGCAGATTCTGGCACATCATACGGTTCAAGGGTAACCTTGAAGAAAGGGTCTTTCTGAATATAAGCCTCAAGCAACTCCCGTTGGGAGCGAATCGTCTCTTTTGCGACCTCGATGTGTTCCTCACAGGCAGCTCCTATGGTCACAATGGTTTCTTTGAGCCGGTAATGAACACGCAATCCGGGGTTGTTACCTTTTGTGATGTTCATACAGGAAATGCCTCGAACATTGCATATGTTTATCTGCCTTAAATATAATTCCTTTTTCATGAAAGTGGTACGGGACCCTGTACACGGCTACATAGAACTGGATGAACTGGCCCAGGCCCTGCTCGATACACCGCAGATGCAGCGTTTGCGGCGTATCCGCCAGCTGGGCTTATCCCACCTGGTCTATCCAGGGGCAAACCATACCCGGTTCGAGCACTCACTAGGTACTTATCATCTCACCTGTCAACTGCTGAAACAAATAGACGTCCACCAGCCTGAAGAGGTTAAGGTCGCTGCCCTGTTGCACGATATAGGTCATGGTCCATTCTCACATGTTACAGAAGAACTCATCCGCCGCTATACCAGGCATGGGCATGACGAAATATCCCACATCATAAGGCAGCCGGAAATTGCTGGTGTGCTTGATAGATTCTCAATCAAACCATCGGCTATCGTCGCTCACGTGAAAGGTGAGACCACTATCGGTAACATACTGAACAGTGAGATAGATATGGACCGCATGGACTATCTGGTGCGGGATGCCCATTATACAGGAGTGGCGTACGGTGTTATTGATCTGGAACGGTTGATACATTCATTGAAATTTCATGAAAGGCGCTTTGTGATTGGTGCAGGAGGGCTGCAGGCAGCCGAGAGCCTGCTGGTATCCAGGTTCTTCATGCATCCTACAGTATATTACCATCACGTGAGCAGGATAGCAGAGACCATGCTGCTGCGGGCATGTGAACATGCCTTATCCGAAGGCTCACTTGACCCTGTCAGGCTGCAGTTTATGGACGATGCCATGCTGGAAGCAGCGCTGATGGAGGCTGGGGGTTATGCTGGCGAATTGATGGAGCGAATACGGAACCGAAGACTGTTCAAACGTTCATTGTATGCCAGTTTTACTTCTGTTTCAGGTGATGTGGTTGAACGCTATCGCGGGAGTCCTGAAAGACTTGAACAGGAACTGGCAGAGGAAGCAGGTGTACCTGAAGGATATGTGCTGGTGGATATTCCTGAGATGCCTGAGATGAGTGAAATGAAAGTCATGATTGTGGTAAACGACAGGCTGGTTTGTCTTGAACAGGTGTCACCAATAGTGGGTAACCTTGAGCAGGCACATCTGGATAACTGGAGAATGGGTGTGTACACCCTCCCTGAACATAGGGAACGGGTGACCAGCGCTGCACGAGAATTCTTCCAGGTCAAAAAGGATAGCAGGCAATTGGACCTGAGTGAGATGCTGGGGAATTAATAACAGAGGATACACTAATAGATAGATACCATCACTTCTTTGTTAGCCACGTCAATTAAGAAATATCGACCAACTAAACACCAATCAAAGAATATAAATACTTAAACGGAATAATACACTATTATACATTAGCAATAATATTCAAATACATATTATTTAAATATTCTTTGCCAATATATAATTTAAATCAAAAAACTATTGTAAGGGGGTTTAAAATGAAATCGTTTGCTGTAATAAGGGCAGATAGTAGTTCAAAAGTAAATGTTGCACTTAGAGATCTTGTGAGGTATGGACACATGTCATTCGATGACAGTCCAAAAGAAATGGATCCTAAAAGGGCTGACAATTTGCTTGTGGACGTGATGCACACCGAACTAAGGAGTAGCTGCGGGAGTGCAGCGATAGTTCCGCTGGGAGATCATGCCAGTTCAGCCATAGGCAGACTGAAGAAAATACATCCACCGGCCCACGTAATTATAGTGAGCCCACAACACTCTGTATTTTCCAAACTTGCCAGTGATATAGACAGGCTGCCAGAAATGGAATTGCATTCGCAAGAAGAAGAAGAAGACATAGAGTAATTAGCGTATCAGTGGGGAAAAAATAACACCAGTTAAATCAGGCGGAGCCTTTTATTTCCGCTTGATCTTCACAATATCACCCAATGTAGTGCCTTTAAACATACCCGAATCTTCCATAATATCATTGCTCACGCGTTCGGTAAGTTTAATGCCAAGGGCATTCTCAAGTTTCTTGCGTAGTGAGTCCTCAGGCAGTATCTCACCCCGTTCTACCTTACGGATGAGGGATGCCTTTACCTTGATTTTGAGGGCAAGTTCTTCCTGGGTCCATCCCCTTTCTTCCCTGGCTTTCCTGATGACCGGGCTGTAATCTGAGATAATATCTTCCCCCATACTGTTGTAGGGGTTAGGTTTTGTCCTTTTTACCCGCATCGCGGGTGCATTCTTCACAGGTGCAACCTTTTTTGAAACAGGGGACCATGACTGGGGTGTTGTGCCGTATTGGGCACATTTACCACAAACTTCAACTTCGCTTCCTTCAACCACTACCTTTCTGGGTTTACCAAAAACTTCAACACCGCAGATTTCACATTGCATTAATACCATTCCTTCGAAAAGGCTATATATCGTTTGAACTTAAATAATATTCGGAGATTAATTAAATGGCCGAGATTTTAGAGGACAAACCTGTAAACGGATTTTCGATTAAATTCCCATCCGAACTTGAAAATGATGATTTTTCAAGGTACATGACAGACCGGATGAATCAACTGGAAGAACGTAATCATCTACTACGTGAGCAGAATCACAAGATTGAAGCAGAAAAACGGTATGCTGAATCCCAAAAATTAAAGTTTGAACGCGAGTTGAGACAGCTTCGAAGTGAACTGGAACGGGTTAAAACCGCACCGTTGATAGTTGGAACGATAGTGGATGTGCTGGAGAATGGCAAACTGATTGTACGAAGTAGCACTGGACCGCAATTCGTAGTCGGGTTATCCAAGTTCATAAAAGAATCCGAACTGGAGGCTGGTGTACAGGTAGCAATGAACCAGCAGACTCTGGCAGTTATAGGAATTCTACCCACTTCAAGAAGTCACCTTGTAAGGGGGGTGGAAGTAATTGAATCGCCTGATGTGGACTATTCGCAAATAGGTGGGTTGGAAGACCAGATACGGGAACTCAGGGAAGCTGTGGAATTACCCCTGACCAAACCGGAAGCATTCGAAAAAATTGGAATTACCCCCCCCAACGGAGTGCTGCTGTACGGCCCTCCAGGATCAGGGAAAACCATGCTGGCCAAGGCGGTAGCCCACCATACCAGTGCTAATTTCCTCAGGGTGGTTGGTTCTGAACTGGTCCAGAAATATATTGGAGAAGGTTCCAGAATGGTCCGTGAATTGTTCAAACTGGCCAAGGAAAACTCGCCAAGTATCATATTTATTGACGAACTTGATTCCATTGCTGCGAAACGCTATGACGGTGCGACGGCTGGAGATAGGGAAGTGCAGCGCACACTGATGCAGTTACTGGCAGAGATGGATGGTTTCAATCCCAGGGGTGATGTCAGGCTGCTGGCCGCTACTAACCGCCTGGACATTCTTGATGCTGCCATGCTCCGGCCCGGGCGGTTCGATAGGTTCATTGAGGTCATGCTGCCTAATGAAGATGCCAGGAAGAGCATTCTTATGATTCATACCCGGAACATGACTTTGTCAGATAATGTTGATTTTGGTAAACTGGCAAAGGTCACAGAAGGGGCAAGCGGCTCTGAATTGAAGGCTATAGCCACTGAAGCAGGTATGTTTGCCATACGTGACGATAAAGAATGTATTGAATATGAGCATCTGCAAAGTGCCGTGTCAAAGGTGTTAAGGCAAAAAGATAAAACCGGTGATGTATCTGAGGCCATGTTCGTATAGTACTTTTCCATACATCACGATAACTAAAAATATTTTTATGAGGAAACGTATTTTGGTAATTAATAAATACCATGATATATAATTTAAACATTATATTTAATTTAACCATAAAAATCATGAGTTGTACAGGTAAGGAGAATATTTAATGGCAGACTTTGATGTGTATATTTTGTTTAATGCTGTGGATTTTATGGTCCGCTTAATCATTGTAATCATATTTTTCCTGATAGCCTCTACATTAAAAAAATCTGACCCTGATGTTATACGTTCAAGGTTGTTCCTTGAATACGGTAAAATAACCAAATCATTTAATTTAATGTTCATTGGGTCAATATTTTTCTTTGTTGCCGCAGTGATAGAATATATAATCCATCCTGTACGCGGAGATGACATGTTTTTGGTGATGAAAGTATCTCTGACTTTATTTCAGGCATTGGTTATATATTTCATAGCAACACTTAACACTGCATTAAGTCCTGCAAAAAAGGGGGGCATGTGATATGGTAACCTTAAAAGATATGCTTGAAGACATTCTTACTGAACTGGAATCAGTAGGCGACATCAGGCTATCCGCAATAATATCCCGTCACGGGTTATTGATGGTTTCAAAAGCTACCCAGGATTCAGATAGTGAAGCCTTTGCTGCTTTGACCGCAACACTTCACATGTCTGCTGAATCCACGACCAAGAGGCTAAGTCAAGAGGTGCCGAGATCCATTATTGTAGAGACGGATGAACACAGTCTCATAACTTACGCTGCGGGCCCCAATGCGCTTATAGTGGTAATGGCAAGCAATGAAGGTGGGCTTGGGTTAATATTGAATGAATTGAAGAAAGCTGCAGAAAAAGTAAAAGAAATTGTGTAGCTCCATTTACCATCGACCTAATTTTGTTATTACGCTGCATTCGCAGCTAAATAATTCTGTTTTTAGTATGACATCATTCAACTATAGTGTTGTTATTTCTCAATAATAGCGGACTTATCACTCTGCATTGCTTCTTTTTTATGTCATCACCCCCCACCATTCTTCCATATAGTGTCGCCATTGCCCTGTTATCACTTTATGAATCGTTATCAAAGATTTTATCACTTTAAACTCCCATCAAGGATAGGAAGTACATATGACAGACATATATCAGAATATCGTTAACAGGGACCAGAAGTACGTATTCCAGAACTATACTCGCCAGCCCATTGCACTCTCGCGCGGTGCGGGTGCAGTAGTATGGGATGTAGATGGTAAGGAATACATAGATTGTGTGGCAGGTATAGCAGTCAACAATATAGGACACTGCCATCCTGCAGTGGTTGAAGCCGTAAGCCGGCAGGCTGCTGAACTCATACACGTTTCAAATCTGTATTACACACGGCAGCAGGCTGAACTGGCAGAACAACTTGTGCCCAGGACAGGCATGGACCAGATATTCTTTTGCAATTCCGGGACTGAAGCTGTGGAAGGTGCAATGAAGCTGGCACGCAGGGCCAGTGGCCGTACCGATTTTGTAGCGGCTGAACATAGTTTTCATGGACGTACCATGGGTGCGCTAAGCGTAACCCATAAGTCACAGTACCGTGAACCATTCCAGCCACTCCTGCAGAAGGTGGATTTCGTACCCTATAACGATGTGGAAACACTAAAGGGCAGTGTGAACCAGGATACTGCCGCAGTCATACTTGAGCCCATCCAGGGAGAGGGTGGTGTGCGGGTGCCTTCTGATGAATACCTGCGCTCAGTCAGGGATATCTGTGATGATGCGGGCGCACTGTTGATATTTGACGAAGTACAGACCGGATTTGGCAGGACTGGAAAGTGGTTTGCCAGGGAGCATTCAGGCGTGGAACCTGACATCATGACTCTGGCCAAGGCACTGGCTGGCGGTCTGCCCATGGGTGCCCTGCTTGCAAAGGAAGACACGGCCGCCAGAATGCAAAAAGGTGACCATGCTGCCACATTTGGCGGCAGTCCACTGGTATGTGCTGCGGCACTGGCATCATTAAAGGTAATGGAAGATGAGAAACTGGTCGAACGCTCGGCACGGATGGGTGATTACCTGATGCAGGGATTGAAAGCCCTTGAACTTGATAGGGTTACTGAAATCCGGGGCAAAGGGCTTATGGTGGGCATTGAGTTGAACGTGAAATGTGGCCCGGTAGTGGATTATGCAAGGGAGCACGGGGTGTTGCTGAACTGCACATCAGATTCCGTGCTCAGGTTCGTGCCGCCTCTTACCATTACTGAAGGGCAGATAGATAGCGTAATAGCAGTGGTAGCACAGGGTATAAAGGAAGTAGAATGACCAACTCGAAAGACCTGCTCAAGGAATCTATTAAAGGCATAGCAGAATACGTACCAGGAAAGTCCACAGAGGATATTGTCGCAGGTTACGGCATTGAGCCTGGGGATATAATCAAACTTGGTTCAAATGAGAATCCACTTGGCCCATCCACCATGGCGGTTGAAGCCGTTCGCACAATGGCAGACAGCATCAGTGTGTATCCTTCTGTGGACGCTGGAGAACTGCGCAGGGCACTGGCAGCATACGTGGGCTATCCAGAAGACATGGTGGTCATGGGAGCCGGCATGGATGGCGTGGTCGATACCCTGATGAGGCTGTTCGTCCACCCCGGCACCAGTGCCATCATACCCACTCCCACATTTTCCTACTTTGAAATTGCATTGAGGGCAGCGGGCGGCACACCCGTATTTGTTAAGCGGCAAGGTGACTACAGTGTGGACATTCAAGCAGTGATATCTTCTCTTGACGATACCACCCGCCTCATATACCTGTGCTCACCTAACAACCCGTCAGGCAATACAATTCCTGAGGACGATGTCAGGGCCGTGGTGGAGTCAACAGATGCCATCGTGTTTTTGGATGAGGCTTATGTGGATTTTTCTTCGAATAGCCTGGTCGGCCTGATATCAGAATATGACAATCTTGTGGTGGGCCGGACCATGTCCAAGGCCATGGGCCTGGCAGGACTGAGGATCGGATATGCAGTTGTACCTAACTGGATTTTCAGGGAATACATGAAAGCCACCACCCCCTTTGCAATTAGCAGAATCGCAGTGGCAGCCGGACTGGCCGCCCTTGAAGATACTGATTACAGGAAGAAGACCATTGAAAATGTGGATGTGGGCAGGAAGTTCCTTACTGAGCAGCTTTCTAACCATTGCAGGGTATATCCGTCCCAGGCGAACTTTATTCTCATAGATGTATCACCAAAGAAAAGCAGGGATGTGGCAGAAACGCTGTTGAAGAGTGGGATTATCGTGCGGGACTGCACCTCATTTCGGGATGCCGGCGATGGGCTGATACGGATAACCGTGGGTACCCCGGACCAGAATAGGCGGGTGGTGGATACACTACACACCATATTAGACTCATGATAATTGCACTGACTGGCACACCTGGCACAGGGAAGACGTCTGTTTGTGCTCTACTAAGGCAGCAGTACCGGATAATCGACCTCAATGCATTGATTAAAGAAGACGGCCTGCATACTGGTGAAGATGAACAGCGCGGCTCCCTGGTGGCAGACATGGATGCTCTTCAGGCCCGGGTGGATGAACTGGTAAAGGATATGACCGCAACAGTCATTATCGAGGGGCACCTATCCCACCTTCTAACAGGCATTGATGCAGTCATTGTACTGCGCACCCGGCCCGGCGTACTGGCACAGAGACTTGAGAACAGGGGATATCAACCCAAAAAAGTGCAAGAGAACATGGAAGCAGAAGCATTGGACGTGATACTTGTGGAAGCAGTGGAATGGCATGAAAAGGTGTATGAGGCGGAGACTACCACGACCACATCTAAAGATGCCGCCAGGGAGATTTGCTCCATGATACAGCGGCTTGAGTCTGGTGAACTTGATGATTTAGGTGGATACCTGCCCGGGCGTTTTGACTGGAGCGAGGAGGTGTTCGGGTGACGTTGAATAATTACAGACCATATGTGAGTTTTATACTGGAACCCTGTGCTTCTGCTCTTGTACGCATGGGGCTTACACCAAACAGGGTGTCGGTGTTATCCTTTGTCTTCGCGGTTCTGGCCGGGGTATCGTATTATTATTCCTATGACAGCAGGATGTACCTGATTGCAGCACTGGTATTTGTGATACTGAACTCTTTCACTGATGCCGTGGATGGGGTCATGGCACGGATGTACGACATGCAGTCCGACAGGGGTGATTTCCTTGACCATGTCATAGACCGGTATGCAGACACCTTTATTATTTGCGGAATTTTCTTTGCAGGCTACACCCATTGGATGATAGGAGTAGCGGCCATTACAGGAGTGCTTATCACCAGTTATATGGGCACCCAGGCCCAGGCAGTGGGTGGCACACGGCACTACGGCGGCATCATGGGGCGGGCAGATCGGTTGGCACTGATAATAATGGTAAGTGCTGCGAACATCATTTACCCTGCACAAATCTATTCCATGCAATTGCTGGGCTGGATTATTGTAGTAATTGCAGTGACATCCCACTTCACGGCTGTACAGCGTTTCCTGCACACGTGGGGCGAGATAGAAGGTAATAAATAGTTGATTTTTACCAGGATTCCCAGTGTGTCAGTTTTGAGGAGTCTATACGGTTGGACGCTTTTGGAGTATCTGCCGAGTAGCCCAGGGCGAGCATGCATATGGGCCTGATGTTATGAGGGATCATGAGTATCTCTGCCACATCTGTTTCATTGAATGCACCCACCCAGCAGGTGGCCAGACCCATATCATGAGCGGCCAGCATCATTACCATTACACTTATGCTGGCATCCTGAATTGAATACAGTTCACCCCGGCCGCTGTAGATGCGACTGGAGCGGGGCGTGTTGGCACAAAAGACAATGACTACAGGTGCCTGGACAATAAATTTCTGGTCAAGTGCAGCTTCCTTCAGTTTTTTTCTGACAGCCATGTTCGTCACTACAATAAAGTCCCTTGCCTGGAGATTGCCTGCAGACGGTGCCATCTGGGCATCCTGTATAAGTTTCTCCACTATCTGGCGTTCCACAGGGTCTGAAGTGAATTTACGCACGCTACGGCGCTTGTAAATGGTATCCATACATTCTGTCATAGCAATCAGTTGTTGGATGAGTATATAGCATTAGCGAAGTGATATATTGTATATAATATCCAGTGAAAAAATATGAATTTACTCTCCGTAGGTTTTATCGTTAATGCCACGGTTTATATGTAATATTCTAAATCACAATAGAATATATTGAGATAACATATCGGTGAAAAAATGCCAGAATCGGAAATTAAGATACAAAATGTAGTTGCTTCAACTAAATTAGCTGAAAGTTTTGATTTAGTGAGCATTGAATCAGAGCTTGAAGGTGCGGAATACAATAAAGCCAAATTTCCTGGCATGGTATACCGGGTAACTAATCCAAAAGCGGCCTTTTTAATATTTACTTCAGGTAAAGTGGTCTGTACAGGGGCGAAGAATGTAGAAGATGTGGCAACTGTCATAAACAATGTTGCCAAAGAGATAGAATCCCTTGGCGTGGACGTTTATAAAGACCCCGATATAACCATACAGAACATTGTTGCTTCAGCAGACCTGGGTACTAACCTGAATCTAAATGCTATCGCAATTGGCCTGGGGTTCGAAAATATCGAATATGAACCTGAGCAGTTCCCGGGACTTGTTTACCGTATCAAATCCCCCAAGATAGTTGTGCTTATCTTCAGTTCAGGCAAACTGGTAGTAACCGGAGGTAAATCACCTGCGGATTGCCAGCGGGGAGTTGAGATTGTGAGGGAACAACTTGAGAATATGTCGTTGCTCTAATTTTTTTTTCTGGTGATTATATTGTCCTACCGCGAGGCTGTGGCCAAGAGTTTTATTGTTGACAATGAAGTCAAGGAATTCATTAAAAGGGAGGACCGGGACTTCAGGATCTGTACGTCCTGCAGCGGTCCTGTGATGGTCCCAACAGACCTTGCTCCAATCAAATCCACTGATGTGGAGGTCAAGGTAGGCGAAAATTCGTTGTTTGTTTCTATAATCCAGGCCAGGTTTACAAGACGTATTCATAGTTCCATGCTGGACCAATACCAGCATATGATGTCAGCAGACTTGAACCGCTGTGAACTGGATTAACTGACTTAAGTTAACTGACCAGAGTTAATGGCCTGGAATTGGATTTAATTGGCCAAGATAATTGACCGGAATTAGAATAATTCTGGACCACAAGACTGGATTTAATATTACCGGATTCGCTGGTACTGGGCAGCTTCAAAGGTATGTACTTGCAGTTCTGGTGGTTCTGGCAGTTCCGGCAGTTCCTTTACACAATATTTCCGTTGGTTACGGTTACCTGTGCGTTCAAGTTTTTCTTCTCGGTACAGCCTGGAAAGGTAGGTGGACACAGTGCTCAGGTTTATGGGGCCATATATCCTGTCATAGTCCTTTTTTACTTCAAGGGACGTGAACCACTGACCCTTGTATTCAAAATTCAGGAAAAGTTCCAATCGTTCTTTAATTGTTAGAGACTCGTTCTTCAGCTGGCTGTATTCTTCTTCAGCAATGCCAAAGTTACGAGTCTCGTGGGGGTTGGTTTTGGGTTGGAGTATTTGAGATGTAGGTTGATTTGTTGGAGTTGTTGTTAATGCCTGGGGCTGCACAGCGAGTGTGTTTGTCGCTACTTGTGGCGCAGCAAATGCAGGCTGTGTTGAAAGTGAGGATTTATACAGGTCTGTGAACTTGTTTATGAGATTCAATAAAGCTTCAGAACTAATGTTGCCTGTAAGTTCTGTTTTATCAGTTGAACCATTGTCCAGTTTTATGTCGACACGTATCTCCATTTGCCTGTCCTCAACAGGATTTGAAATAGGAGGAATTCCCCCGCAAATCCCCTCAGATTGCGGGGGCATCCCTGACATCGGAAGAATCCATCCCCTCCGAAATCGTTAATTTCTTTGATGTGAATTTGTGAATCACACCCAATGTTGTAGTTAACATGTGAATAGATAATACTTATGACATATATAGTTTATAGTGGAAATATGGGTGAATGGGTGTATGTATCTCAAATAGATGGATTAACACCATATTAAACAAAATAGAACCCGGTTTTACAGTAGTTTTCATATTCACACCATAACAACACACATTCACGCTAAATATAATCGATTTGTATTTAATTGGTTTTTCCATCGGAAACAAGGGGGTTGGTTTAATACAGGTAAATACAGCAAATCACGTATTAAAATGATAAAAAATGGCTTAACACACTTATACCCCATTCACACAGGCAAATATTGTGGTGAAAGCAGTCAATGTGTGAGTCTGATAACACGTATATTTCTAATGTTGCACAATCAATATCAATTAAAAGGAACATCATAAAGAAGATGAGTGATGAGCAAGTTATCTCAGGGACTATTGTTTATGGCGATGAGCCCGGGATAATTGAAGGATACCTGTGCATTAAAGACGGTATCATCACGGAAGTAGGGAGTGGTTCATCAGTGGATGCCACACTGGAGGGCATGGTGGTCCCGTGTTTTGTCAATGCCCACACCCATATCGGTGATTCCATTGTCAAGGACCCGCCACTGTCTGACCTTGACAGCCTGGTACGACCCCCTGACGGCCTGAAACACCGTATACTCAGGGAATCGCCAGCCAGCAATATAAAGGCGGCTATGAGCCGGACATTAAATGATATGGTGCACACCGGCACCTGTGCATTCTGTGATTTCAGGGAAGGCGGCATAGAAGGTGCATCCATGCTGGCAGATGCCCTGGGCGCTTACGTATCAGCATCCACATCCACTTTCGCACCCTCACCCACACCCTTACCTGCATTTGTATCAGCCTCTGCATCTTCATCAGCCTTTGTGTCAAGCAGTATCACTGGCATGACAATGGGCCGGCCACAGCAGTCTGAAAAAATCAGGAATGGTGGACTGGATGCCCTTTTGGATGTATGCAGTGGCATAGGTATGAGCGGGGTCAATGACGTACCCTTTGAAATGCTGGAACAAGCAGCACATGCCGCCCGCAGGGCAGGTAAACCGTTCGCCATACACGCTGGCGAAAAGGATGACTCTGACATTTCCAGGGCAATTGAACTGGAGCCAGATTTTATCGTGCACATGACACACGCATCGGATGCACACATAAAACAGCTCGTGGATGCAGATATTCCTGCTGTGGTGTGTCCAAGGTCGAATTTCATAACCCGTGTAGGTTCCTCCACCCGTCCCCCCATCGCCAGGATGCTGGATATGGGTGTCATGGTTGCAGCAGGTACAGACAATGTTATGCTGAATTCGGTCAATATGTTCTCTGAAATGGAATTCCTGTCAAAGGTCTATGGACTGGAAGACAGACAGGTATTTAAGATGTGCACGCTAAACGCTGCCCGGATACTTGGGCTGGATGAACGATTGGGTTCAATACAGGAAGGAAAACAGGCTAAACTAATGGTGCTGAATAACAGGTCTTCTAATCTGTCAAACAGCCACGACATGCTTGCCAGCTTTGTAAGACGCGGGAGACCTGATGACATTAAAACCATCATAGCATAAATGGAGGGAGATTTCATGAAAAGCGAGATATTTAAGAATATTGTTATTGCAACGGACGGTTCTGAGAACTCTGTAAATGCCGTTAAACACGCAATTGAGGTTGCCAGGATATCAGAAGCCAAGCTGACTGCCGTGTTTGTGGTGGACACTGGGGCGTTTACTTCCATCCCAGTGGATATGGCGATGGGGAACATGTACGAGATTTTGAAAAAGGAAGGAGATGAAGCTGTCAAACAGGTGGAAGAGCTGGCCGAAGCTGAGGATTTGGAAATAGAATCTTTCAATATTGAAGGGCATCCTGCAGAGGAGATTATAAAAATATCTGAAAATGTCTCAGCCGACCTTGTTGTTATGGGAACCCTTGGCAAAAGCGGTCTTGATAGATTCTTGCTGGGCAGTGTAGCAGAAAAAGTATCAAGGACCTCTAAAATACCTGTGATGATTGTAAGAGGGGAAAAACCCAAATAGTACAAGCACCATCACAAGCCAAAATAGGAGTTACATAAAATGCCTGGTTTTACAACAGTTGGAGACATAATGGTGCGAGATGTTGCTTATGCATCTTTGCCAGGTTCCAGAGATGAGGTACTTGAAATCCTTAAAAATAAACACGTTTCCGGCGTGCCAGTGGTAAAGAAGGATGAGCTTGTAGGCATCGTTACCAGGACGGACCTTCTGAAGTATCCGGAAGAGGAACAACTTGCAATCCTTATGAGGAGAGACCCCGTTACCATCACACCTGACGAGTCTATTGTGGATGCTGCCAGGATTATACTGGAACATGGTGTCAGGCGACTTCCCGTTGTGGAAAATGGCAATCTTGTAGGCCTTATTACGATCGCAGATATTGTAGGCGCCATCGCTGGCTTAAGTATTTCGGACCCCATCGGGGACATGATAAATGACCAGACAACTATTATCTGGCATGAAACCCCTGTTTCTGTGGTGGGGATGATAATGGAGATGGCAGAGGTAAAGGCTGCACCTGTGGTGAACGTAAATCGTGAAGTGCTGGGCGTGATAAACGATAAGGACTTGATCAATATAAGCGTCATCGAGGATTCGCTGGAGCATTCGGACATGTCTGCAGGTTCGGACGATGATGCATGGACATGGGAATCAATGCGTGATACCATGAGCCTGTATTACAGTGTGTCCAGAATAAAACTTCCGGATACTACGGTAAATGACGTTATTAAGATGAAAGGTGAGCCAATGACCGTTGTACCCAACACCACGGTGAGTGACACTGCAAGGAAATTGAAACGTAACAATATTGACCAGATGCCGGTTCTGTCTGCCCGCAATAAACTCATTGGTATGCTGCACGACTTTGACCTGCTGAAGGCATTGATATAATGGCATTGTCCGATATATTCAAGGGCAATAATCACACATAAATTAACGGAGGATACCTAACAGTGGCTAAAAAGAAAGAAACCAGCAGCGGACTACAGTCATCAGCAGGATTAATGCGGTATTATGAGGCAGATGAGACCACATACCACATGGACCCAAAATATATTATGGTGGGTGGACTGCTGATAGGGTTGATAATATTATTGCTTAATTACAGGTTTGGCCTCTGGCCCTGAATTCCTGTAATTGTTATATCTTTTTTTGTAGTACATAATGTATTACATATATCTTCAAGTAACTTCGAGCGTCAGCGAGTTTTTTCTTGTAACCAACTGGCAAATTTTCGCATGGCATTGCCCCTGTGAGATACTTTATTCTTTTTAACATCTTCCAGTTCACCAAAGGTCTGCCCTTCATACAGGAATATGGGGTCATATCCAAAACCATGTGTCCCCCGCTCTTCATGTGATATGGTCCCCACAACCTCGCCTGTGAATGTGTGAGGCTCGCTGCCGGGTTGGCAGAATCCTACCACTGTCCTGAACACTGCCCTGCGGCTGGTCTCACCTTCCATGAGCTTCAGGACCTTCCGGTTGCCCAGGTGGTCTTCCACATATCGTGAATAGGGACCGGGAAATCCGTTCAGTACGTCGATGAATATGCCGCTATCGTCCACCATAACATCCCTGTCCAGTTTGTCAGCACACCAGCGCGCGCCGTAGGCCGATATGGTATCAAGGTCATCGGCCTGCAGTTCGGGATAATCGCAGTCGAGTTGTTCTACTTCATATCCCACCTCGCCCAGGATATTTTTTGCTTCCCTGAGTTTGTGGGCATTGCCTGTGGCGAAAAAAATCTTATGCATATCGTCCTCTCCTTTCAATCTGTTTTATCCGCTCCAGTACAGCATCCGCACCTGAAAAGTTCTGGCGGTACGCCTGGGAGAATGCGGAGATGAGTTCTTCATGGTCGTTGTGGGTGCTCTCGTAGGTCTGGAACAGTACATGGATATCCACACCCTGCGCCTCCACAGAGTTATCATAATAAGCCAGCCCGAAATCGATGAGGTATATCCGGCCGTTGTGCAGTATCATGTTGGAGGTGGTGAGGTCGCCGTGTACAATATTGGCAGTATGGAGCTTGCCCACCACGGTGCCCACATCGCTGCTTAACTGGGGTGTGATGATATCCTTTATTGTTGGCCCTTCAATGTATTCCATTGTTATATCAAAGTCCTCGATATCATAGATTATGGGTGTGGGCACGCCATTGCGCCTGGACTCCGAAGTGAGCCGGGCTTCTGTCCGGGTACGCTCCCTGCGGATGAGGTTGTCAAGGGCTTCCAGGCGGTAGCCTTTTGGCAGGCGTTTCTTGATGACCATGCCGTCCCTGAGTTCGATTGTGGCTTCGGCGCCCATGGCTAAGAACATGGTTGTCAAGATTACGCCTAATGATATAAATATGGCT
>DAOWEE010000253.1 GCA_030638625.1 Methanosarcinales archaeon | reverse complement strand
TGTGAAAAGAGATGAATCTGCTGTAAAATAGTCCAATGGACCGGGCCGGCCTATCTCAGCTTTCATTATTATCCTTCTTACTTTTAATCTGTTAAAAATCACTGCTCTTTGAATGTATTTTTAGTAGGGATAACCATAGCGACCGGTATTCAGGATAATATGGCGTTACAACTCCTTGCTGAACAATAGTTGGGGGAAGACCCTAATATTATGCGTCTTTTTCAAGGTCTTTGAGTAAATCTGCATCTGATTTTTGATTTATTATCAAATCCGATTCTTTTTGAGCTTTCTTGAACTCCCCAATTGAAGAGCCCATTGAACGGGCAAGTTCTGGTAACTTACTGGCTCCGAATAACAATATGATAATAAAAAATATCACTAATAATTCAGTAGGTCCAGGCATTATCATGGTAATTATTCTCCTATTATGTTTTTTCAGTCCAATTCATCATTAATAAATTTCACAGTCAGTGTTGCTACTGCAGCATAGAAAGGATTAGTTGTACTATCCAGTATGGTATTACATACTGTTCCGACCCATTTGGAAAGATGGTTATTCAAGAAATTATACTGGAATTCAAGAAACTTATCTGCTTCAATAGCTGAATCAGATAGGTTTGCCTCCTTTTCTGCCAAATAGCTCATGAATTCCAATTCCACTGCCAGATGGTCTGGCAGGTCTTTGAATGTGTCTGAGAGTTCAACCCCTGCAGTTTCATAAATATCCTTTACATGGACAGTTGAACGGCCCATTACTAATCCACTGCACTCAGCACCATCAATGTCCCAGGTATCCACATATACCGACTCGTAAGGCCTGACATATCCCTTAGCCGGTATGACGAATAAGGAATTATACTCTTGTGTCAGGTCTTCCAGAAGCACATCAGGTGTATTGGATGTGAGATATTTTTGTAAATCCTCTGATATATATGTTGAATGACCCAAAAAAGAGATAAAGGAATCAATGAATTCCGGCTGCTGGGTCATCTTTTCTATCAATTCCCTGGTCGGTGGGCTCCTGTAAGCCTGAGATAGGAATTGATATATCTGGCTCCTGGCTTCTGCCATTAGTTTTCTTTGATCGTTCATTTAATGTAATCTCCATTATAAAATATGGGAGTTTGGAGTGACTGGAATCACTCCAAACAAATGCATTTTCCTATACTTTCACCAGTTTCACTTTTGTATCGTAGAAACTGCTGCTTCCGCCTATGGGGTCCTGAAGAGTTACGTCATTTAAGTATGGATCCAATCTCATCACCGGGTTGCCGCTGACTCCTTTACCGATATAGGATGCGCTGCCGGTATCAGCTCCGTTCTCTTTATGAGGTTTGGACCCGTATTCCCAGTGACCGTAGTGGTGGGATATATTTATCACACCGGGACGCAGTCCTTCCCTCAACTGGGCGCGGCCGATCACACCTTCAGCATTGGTGGGTGATGTGACCTTCATCATATCGCCGTTTCTAATACCAAGGCGTTTACCGTCAGCCGCACTGATTTCGATGGGGTTCTCAGGTAGAATCTCCATGAGCCATTCATTATGTGCGGTCCTGCTCTGACAGTGGTACACCTGCTTGTAGGTGTTGAGGTGGAAATCATAGCCTGCATCTTTGACCTCATTACCCATGCAGTCCATGAGAGGCTGGTATAAAGGCAGTCCATCGTAAGGCTTACCGGTCATACTGTCCTTCTGTTTGGCCAGTTTCTCGCTGTATATGAAGACCTGTTTCTTGTATCCATGGGTGGTATACTTACCGCTGTAGGCTTTCTCGTAGTCCTCGAACCTACCTCCACGAGCCAGCACATACTGGAGCCTTTCCTCTTCCGTGAAGCCGGCCACACCATCACCTTCCGATGCGATATTGACGAAGCATTTATTGTACCAGTCCGCTGCAGTATTCAGGGGGTCGCCCTTACCGAATCCGTTATCGCCGTATCCGGGGAGATCCATGCGTTTACCGACCTGGATCAGGAAATCCTCCACAATCATGGTATCAGGATATACCGGATCCACCACAGGGGTCCTGATCCCGCTCACCGTTGTGAGCACGGCAGGAGCCACATGAGGCGTGGCATATCGCTCAAGATATTTCCTGTCAGGCAGGATATAATCTGTCAGAGCACTGGTTTCACCATAATTGGTGTCAAAGGTGATCAATAAAGGTACTTTTTTAGTATCTTTCAAGACCTCTTCGTATATTCTACCAGCTGGTGTGGAATAGTTGGGGTTAGCCTTGATCAGTACCAGTGCCTTGATGGGGTAGGGATATTCCATCCCGATACTGGGTATGACCTCCTGATGGTTGAAGTTGTATGCGAAGGGGAACCAGGGTCTCCGTGCAGGATAACCGTTCTTGCCAAACTCGGTGGAATCCTCGTACTTAACCTTATGCCGCTCGATGGGCACACCGGTGGCGTTCACCTTTCCGGGATGCAGTTCCTTTGCCAGGTTGTATGGATTCCCGCTCTTGCCGCCGGTCTCGTGCCAGTGACTGCCGCCGTGGGCCTCGCATCCTCCTTTCCATGAGACGTTACCTACCAGGAAATTCAGGATGGCAATGCTCCGGGCATTGTACGTGCCGTTGGTATGCTGAACCGGTCCCCGGTAGAAATCAGCACATACCTTGCGGCCATGTTCTGTGAACTCATACGCAACCTGCTCAATGACCTCAGACTCCATGCCGCATATTTGGGCATACTCCTCTATCGTCTTCTCATTGACTCGTTCCTTCAGCAGTGTGAAGACAGACTTACAGGCGATACCGTTTACGGTTGTATCCGTCTCCAGGTCACCGTGCTCCACACTATCGAAGGCTACGGGGTTACCTCCATTAATGACAACGAACTGGTCGTGAGTGCCGTCTGCGATCCCGGCATCATCTGCCCTGAGCATTGTCATGTCATCCAGCCTCACCAGGTAGGTCGCATCACCCCAGGTCTTATGTTTGTCATTGGCAGCTGCATCCTTAGTGGTGTTCTCCAGATACTCGGTATCGTACCGTCCGTTCTCAATGATATACCTCATCATACCCAGGGCAAATGCCGCATCAGTCCCGGGTTTGATGGGGACCCATTGGTCCGCCTTGGCAGCAGTATTGGAGAATCTGGGGTCAATGACCACCATCTTACCGCCTCTGGCCTTGAACTCCATGAGCTTGCGGGCCAGGGTCTGCATCGGGAAGTTGGCCTCTACCGGAGAGGTGCCGAACCACAGGATATATTCTGAATTTATGATATCAGGCTTGATGTGGTGTTTTCCGTCCAGGCACAGGTCCAGGCCCACATGGTGGGAGGTCTCGCAGATGCTGGTGTGGTCGTTACGGTAGTTCACTGTTCCGAACGCACTCTTAAAGAACCGGTCGGTGAATTCCTTACGGCCGTGTTCGGCCCGGCCCACCATCACACATAACTGGTTGGCCTTTGAACCCAACTCGGGCGCATCAGGATTTATGGGGGTGTCTAAATCCCTGATGTCCCTGAATCCGTCCACATGCCCTTCACCGAACAGGTCACCGCCTTCTACGATCTCTTCTACAGCTTGCTCCCAGGTAATAACCTGCCATTTGCCAGATCCCCTGGGGCCGGCACGTTTCAATGGATGTTTGATCCTCAACGGGTCGTATATTTCCTTGATACCTGCCTGGCCTTTAACGCATACCGAACCCACATATTTTATTGCCTCTGCCGGGTCGGTATCAAAGGGGATATGGGGCTCCATGCAGTTGGGGTGATAAGGGTTGCCGTCGATCTTGATCAGGACACCGTCCTTTATCTTTGCCCTGATACCGCAGGCGCTGTGGCACATCAGGCATACGCTGTACTTGATCTCTACATTATCCTTCCCTTCCACAGGGTCGGACAGTCCTTTGTTCTCAAGCGCCATATCAGGGGTGCTTTCTTTGGATGCCGATATGAGAGCTGGCAGTCCGACTGCGGCTCCGCCCAACACGGCAGATGATTTCAGGAATGTTCTTCTGGAAATGTTCATGTTACTTGCCTCCTTGGCCAGATTCTGTTGAAGTTACCGTTTTTTCATTGGCCTGCATAGGAACTACATCCAGATTCAGGTATTTTGCTGATGCCAGGAACAGGATCACTCCAAGGGCGAATATCCCTATTACTACCAATATTTCAGCAGTATGGCTATAGCCAAAACTGGTGGGTGTAAGCCCGGTGAATTCCACAAGACCTGTACCGGTTTTAGAAATTGTCTGGCCTGCTATGACCACGTTGTACCTCATGGCGAATACTCCTATTACCACAAGGACACCGGCTATAAAATGTCCAATTAGATTCTTCTTCGCTAATACCAGTATCAAAACCGGGATCAATGCTCCCAGGAATATCTCAATTCCCACAAATGGCACAACGAATTGACCCTTGGTCAACAGTATCATGGCATCGTATTCTTCCTGACCTGAATATGCCATGGTAACAAGGTCCGTGAATATCAGGAACAAATCAACCAGGATAAAAGCCGCCAGCAGTTTACCAAGTGAATACACTGTTTCTTTGTCAGCAACTACAGAGAATAACCTGTCTTTTATTACGGTCAGTACAATTAGTAACGCCAGCCCTGAAACAATGGCAGAAACCACGAATAATACCGGCATAAGCGCGGTATGCCATATAGGAGTGCCATAGTTGAGGCCAAAGACAAAACCTGTATCGGCATGTACTGCCAGTGCAACAGGAATGGATAATATCCCCATAATCCTTGCTTTTGGCGCATTATCGTTGAATATGAAATATCCATATATAAGGCTCATCAACAGGTACAGTCCAATTAATATGCCTGCCAGGGAGAACATGGAATATGGATTTATCCTGAATATTGCCCAGTAGAAATTAGCCGGCTGCGTCATATCGGCAAACAGGGTCAGCAGTGCCATGAACAGCAGGATGATTGCCAGAACCACTGAAGTTCTTGCTATGGGTTTGTACCGTTCCTGTCCGAATACGTAAGACAACGTGGATACCACAAAACTGCCAGCTGACAATCCGGTAAAGAACGGAAATGCAACGATTATTAAACCATAGGCCATTCCGTGATCAATATTATATAATGATGTTATTGTCATTCCGTTCGACCTCCTTGTTCTTCACCCTCGGTAACATGCATCATTACATCCGAATCGGGATTGATATAGAACACGTTAGGAAGGGTTCTTGCTTCATGTTTTAAGACCACCACATTGTTGGTATTTTTTATGCGGGAAACTTCTGATTCCGGATCGTCTATGTCACCGAATATCCGGGCCCGACCGATGCACGTGGATATACAAGCTGGCTCCAGTCCTTCATCAACCCTGTGATCACAAAAACTGCACTTGTCAGCCAACATGGTCTTTGGATTGATGAACCTGGCATCATAGGGACATGCTGCAATGCATGCCTTGCATCCGATGCAGTATTTCGTATCTATCATGATGACACCGTCATCACGCTGGTAACTGGCTTTAGTGGGACATGCCTTGACACAGGGCGGGTTGGTACAGTGATTGCACAACCTTGGTAACATAGGCATCGCCACATTAGGGTATGTGCCTTTCTCTATCTGTTTCACCCAGGAGCGGTGCACTCCAAGGGGAACATTGTTCTCGCTTTTACACGCAACAGCGCAGGAATGACATCCAACACATTTGCGCAAATCTATAACCATACCATATTTTGTAGGGATAGTAAAACCTCCAGGTAATTATTAAATAACGCCGTTAACATTTTAATTTGGTATGACTACATATAAACGTAATTTGAAGTCAAATTGAATATGTCCCGTTTATTGAAATAAATTTCAATAAAAATATCTCTTAGCCAATATATCAACCAAAAAAAGACTCTTCGATCTCTTTGTTCTTGATACAGGAAATACATAAGGGTGATCCACTTTCCTTAACAAAAAACTCGCCACATTCTTCACATTTGACTTTTTCAATCTCAATAAGGTTTTTCCACTCTCCCTGTACCAGGTCATGGAGGCATATCAGTGTTTCAAAATGTATGCAATTCTGATTGCAAATTTGACTGCACAGACCGCACCCTGTACACAGGTCAGGTTTGAATTTCAAAGTGAAGGTCTTGTTATCAATTGTAGAGAGGGCATCCACAGGACATATAGCAACACACATACTACAGCCATTACAGGACTGCTGGATATTGATACTGCCAAATGGAACTTTATCAGCATCTATGGATTTTTGAGGGACAGAACCCATATTCTTCAAAGCCTCAATAAATAATATTTGTCTTTGGTTCTTATTCTCCTGGTTAGAAGAATCATGTGAGAATTGGGATACGAGTTTTCTTAAAAATGTTTCAGAAAGCGTATCATTCAAGCCTTCATCCTCTACCACAGTAATCATTTCATCTTTTCCAATGCATTGCAGTAGAGCATTTGCAGTTTCAACATGATTTTGAATCAGACCAATCGCTGTACTATAATCGCAGCTCTTGCAAGCAGAAATATTCAACTCTATTTGCCTGTCCATAGAGGCTAATGTCAGGAGTATGGATTCATTGATATATCCGAGGCATGGAACCTGTATGTTGCAGGCATTTCGATGACAGGATATGGTAATCTGCTTATTATCTCCCACACTTTTTATTATCGATTCAATATCCAGATCCATTAGAGAAAACACAGGATTGGGGCAAGTATTCACGCATATACCGCAGCCTGTGCAAACATACCCGTCAATCGCAATAATATCATCATTATTTTCATTCAGTGTAATAGCACCCAACGGACAGGTATCCTGGCATATAGTGCAACGAGAACGTTTATTGCGATATCTCATACATTTTGTGCGGTCCACTGTTACCAGATCTTTCTCAGATATCTTATCAAGCACTCTTAAAAGACCAAATATTCCAGTTTTCATACTATGCTATACCTAATTTTCAAAGATTTCCCAGGGCTTCCAGGAGTTTCTTACCTTTCGGTGCCAACATATAGACTTTATTGCCGTCTTGATCCAGAATGCCGGCAGATTTTAAAACCCTTAAATGGAAGCTCAACTTTGTTGCATCCTTGATCTTGAGGTGATGCTGTATCTCTGTGAACTTGAGTTTTTCGTATTTATAGAGCAGTCTGACCACATCCTCCCGTATTGCGTTAGCAAGAGCTTTAATAGAATCAGAATCCGGAGCAGGAGCTGCAGTTTTTTCGAATTTTGCTTCCTCCAGGATCTTTTTGATCTTGGTCTGGACCTCATCGATCTTGAACGGTTTGGAAATGTAATCAGCCGCGCCCAGTTTTATGGCTTCAACTGCATTCTCGATGGTGGCAAAAGCGGTAATGACCACCACATGTGTTTTTGGATTGATCTTGCTGACTTCTTTTAACACCTCCATACCGCTTATAGAAGGCATCACCAGATCAGTCAATACAAGGTCATGTTTTTTATTTTTAAACAGTTTCAGTCCGGTAATACCATTATCAGCAGTATCCACTTCATACCCTTCTTCTATAAAGATTTCTTCCAATCCGCCTCTTAAAACCGAGTCATCCTCAATAATCAATAATTTGATCATTTCCATCATTCCACAGGTAGTGTTATGGTAAATTTCGATCCAACGCCAACTTTACTTTCGACTGCTATTGAACCTCTTTGTTTATTTATAATTCCGTAACAGATGGAAAGTCCCAGACCCGTACCTTTGCCAGGGCTTTTCGTTGTAAAGAAAGGATCAAATATCTTGGATAAGTTTTCTGCTGGTATGCCGATTCCGGTGTCCTCAATGGTGATTATAATATTATTGTCTTTATGCTCTGTTCTTAGAGAAAGCGTACTTCCATTCGGCATGGCATGCATCGCATTTGTTATGATATCCACGAACACCTGGCGTAATTGTGCACCATCGGCCATGATCTCAGGCAGGTCCTGATAATCTTCTTTTATGTTTATATTAACGGCTATAGGCTGAATAACTGACAATGCTGATTTGAATTCATGATTGATATCAGTAATTGACATCTCTGGTTCTGATTGTCGTGAGAAATCCAGAAGATTACGCACAATTTTTGCCGCTCTGTCGGCCTGTTCATTTATGATCTCTACTTTCCGTATAATATTTGAATCAAATGATTTGGGTTCATCCCCCTCGTCGTTATTTCCATCTTTCTGCTTGAATTCTTTCAAAATTACTTGAGCATATAACGAGATATTTGCCAGTGGATTATTGATCTCATGGGCCACACCTGCTGCAAGTTGACCGATTGTCGCCAGTTTTTCCGATTGCAACAGCTGTCTTTCCAGGTTGATCTGTTCATTTATCTTGCTATCCAGACTGTCAGCCATTTCATTAAATGCCTCTGATAATACACTTAACTCATCATTGGTCTTTACCTGTATCCTGTAACCCAAATTGCCTTCTCCTACTTCTGAAACCCCCTTCATAAGCTCATTGATGGGTCTTCCAATCAGGTTACCAGAGATATATGCCAGCATCATCCCTAATATACCCACACCAATAGTGAACAATATTAGCATCCGGTTGGTATGTTCCAATTCGGCATTCATGCTGGACGAATCCATGCCTATATGGACATATCCTGCCTTGCCTTCGAGGATGGGAACAGTATATTCTATAATCATTCCCTCTTCTGTTTTGAACAGCATGGGCTTATTATTATGCGAAATATACGGCATCAGGTCAGTGGGAAAGCCACCATCAAATGAATGGGCCAGTACCTGGTCTTTTGAATCAACGATATAGATGAATTTCACATCTTTTTGATCGTTTTCAACATTGTTCAGAATTCGAAATAAATTAACCCTGTCCTCTGTCAGGATATATCCCAGGTTTCCAGATGCCACACTCTTTGCTATAGTCACTCCTCTCTCACTTAATTCATCTGAGAGGCGGTTATTCATAGTTGCATGTACATAATATGTTGTCAGTCCTCCCAGTATCAGCGCGACCAGAAAAGTTCCCAGGATGAATTTCTTGGTGAGCGTCCAGTGGAAAAGGTCTTGTTTGATCTTCACTCTTGTTTTTCTCCAATGTAAAGTTCCATATCTCTGATAGATTGGTAATTATGGTCTTCAATCTCTATGAAGCGGTCAATCATCAACGCATCAAGAATTTCCCGCCCTTCTACATCTTTATGGGCGTTTAAGAGAATGGTTCTGAGTTTTTCCTTCAGCTGGGGATCAAGATCAGCAGGTACAACAACAGGTGGAATACCGAAGGGTTGAGACTTCAAGATTACTCTGGTGTTCTTTGTGAAATCCGGGTCCTTTGTATTTACATATTCCCATACAAGACTGTCAACTGCCGCACCGTCAACCAGTTTTTCATTTACAGCCTGGATAGACCTATCATGGCTGTAGGTATAGAAATTGACTTTGAAAAACGAATCTGGCGTTTCATTTAGTGTGGCCAGCAGATACATAGGGTACAGCATGCCAGTATTGGAAATGGGGTCGGTAAATGCAAAGGTTTTTCCTCTTAGTTCTTCAAAATTCTGTACATTGCTATCATTTCGAACAATTATATATGATTGATAAGTAGTTTTTCCGTTAACTACCGGAACTGCCAGTAGTTCCATGTTAAAATCCCTGTTGCCTTCAACATACGCCTTGCTGCAGATAAAGGCCATATCCACTTCTTTTTTCCTGACAAGATCATTTATTTCCTGATAGGTCCTTCTTTGCACTATTGTTACAGGTTTATCAAGCCGATTCGAGATGTAATCAAGCAGGTCATTATAATATACAAATGATTCTTCCGGGGAGATGACGGCAGCTATTGCGATCTTTACGTTTTCAGAATCTGTGCTCCCATCCATACCTACTTCCTTTTTAGAAAGATCAACAGGTATGGCAGTTTCGTTATTTGTGCATCCAGCTAAAAATATTGACAGGAAGACCATTATTACAACGGTCAATTTCAATTTCATTATAATATTTCCTATAGTAAAATGATTTTGAATTTGGTTCTCTAATTTAATATTTACGCTTTAATATATATCTTTGCCGATGTCTTAGTAAATATTTTCGAAACATCAATTAATCAGAATATCACCATTATCAGTGATTCCGATCTCGAACTTCTCCAGCACTCTGCGTTCACGGAGCCGATCACGAACATTTTTTACTATAAAAGCCAGAACAGAAGGGCCGCCTTTTGGTATCCAGATATTCATTTTATTTGCCTCAGTAAAGATAATACCAGGGATCTCATAAATATCTGTATTGGGCTCAATCTCAATCCAGATGGGAGCCTGCAACATTTTTACAACTTCCATTGTATTTTTTGCGCGTTCAATGTTGGCCTTACCCTGTCCTTCAATGATGCTGATATTGGACTTGGTGGTTCCAAATTCTACGGCAATTTCGGTTTGGGACATGCCCATTGATCTCATTTTAAGTACCTGGATCTGCCTGTCTGTAAGGTTCGTCCTGTTCACCATACTATTATTAGTAGTATTTCTTACTATATAGATGTTAAGCAAAGTTATTAATAATTGATAGAAATATAAGTATATTTGTTTGTTACAATGAGAGGATAACATGAATGGTTGTCGAATCTTATGGAAATGATATCCAGAGAAAAAGCGAAGGAGATCATTAACGATCTGAAGGTTACGTATTACTTTAGAAGGGGATATGAATCCGTTCCGCTGGAAGATGCGCTGGGTCGTGAACTTGCAGCCCCGATAACCTCAACGAAAATGTCGCCGGAATTTGATATTGCCACTATGGACGGTTATGCCATTCATACTGATCACGGTTATCCTTTTGAGATCAACACCCGGATATATGCAGGGGATGAAAATAAAACCAAGCTAAGACCTGGCCAGGCAGCTGCAATAGCTACCGGGGCATTTCTGCCTGAGGGGGCCAATGCAGTATTGAAAATGGAAGATGCAGCCATCTCTGGTAATATGTTGTCCGGTCCGTCTATCGTTCCATGGACCAATGTATTGAAAGCAGGTACGGATTACAAAGAAGGGGATGTATTATTCAATAAAGATCAGAGGATTACACCTCAGAGCATGGCCTTGTTGTATGGCCTGGATGTGGATAAAGTTACTACATACAAGAAGTTAAAGGTAGGTATCATATCCACTGGTACTGAGATATTCAACGGCATGATCAAGAATACTAATGCAATGATGATTACCGCTTTCTTGAAGGAATGGGGCTGTAATCCATATATGGTTGGAACGGTGCCTGACGATTATAATATGACCTCAGAGCTTATTAGAGAAGCCACTGCCACCCACGATGTGATAATAACCACCGGCGGGGTCTCTGTGGGTGAGCGTGACCATGTCCACAAGGTGATAAAAGATATAGGTAAGATGGTATTCCATAAAGTCAGGATACGCCCGGGCAAACCCCTGGCAGTGGGTATTGTAAATAATACTCCCGTTTTTGCCCTCCCCGGAAAGCCCACAGGTGCATTTGCTGCCCTGGAACTGATAATAAGGCACTATTTTACTAATATACCAAGACCGACCTCCACAGTGAAAATGAACAGGGATATCTGCCTTCCAAAGGATGGCAATAGTTATTTGCTATTTATCAAGAACGAACCCGGTGGGTTCAAAACTATGGGATATGAGGGGTCGGACCTGCCCTTATTCTCTGCAGATGACCAGTATGGCGTATCTTTGGTTTCGTCTTCGCCCAGGTCCTCTGTGGTTGATGGTTATGTGATAACAGATAATGATCTGAAAAAAAGCGATATAGTAACAGTAAATTTGTTCAATTAAGGTGAAAGAATGGTTGATAAAGAGATCGTAGAACTGGCTGTTAAACTCCATGGCCACCTGGCACCAGGAATAGCATTGGGGTTGAGGATGAGCGAGATCGTAATGGAACGCCTGGGTGTTGAGCGCGGTAACAAGAGGCTGATCGGCATATCAGAAACAGCCCGCTGCCTTGCAGATGCCATGCAGGCAGCCACAGGATGTACCCTGGGCCATGGTAATGCATTTGTCGAGGATTATGGTAAACTTGCCCTGACAATTACCAGCACCGAAACCGGTGCAGGAATCAGGGTATCGCTGAAAAATAATGCATACGAATTTTCAGAGCTCATGAAGAAATGGATGATGCGGCAGGGAAAATTAACCCATCCTGAAGAGGATGGACTGGGTGCTGAGTTGCTGAAATTGGATGAAAAGTACCTGAACATCCAGGAAGTAATAGTAAATAGGGACCAGGATTTCGAGAGCAGCAAAATCGTGGAATGCATCCAGTGCGGTGACCTGATACCTGAAGGTCTGACCAGTGTGGTTGGTAACAAGACAATATGCTTGGTATGTTCTGGACAGGGATATTGTAGGATACTATAGGACTATGCGTTCGGCATTGATACTGGCAGGTGGCCGGGGCAGGCGGCTGGGATATAAGGAAAAGGCACTGATACCCCTTAAGGGCAGGACCATATTGGAACATAATCTGGATTT
>DAOWEE010000121.1 GCA_030638625.1 Methanosarcinales archaeon | reverse complement strand
GGATGACTACAAATAAGACATCCTCGCACCTTTAAAACATCTACAAAGAGAAATAACTTGATGAATTGAACCTAAAATTTATTAACATTTTGCATTAACTAATAAAAATATGAATCAAAAAATAATCATCTACATCGCAATAAGCCTTGATGGATTTATCGCAAAAGAAGATGGAAGTCTTGATTGGCTTACAAAATACAATAATAGTGAAGAAGATTATGGCTTTGTGGAGCTGTATGACAGAATAGGGACTGTGCTGGTTGGGGGTTCAACTTATAGACAAGTTGGTGATCCATTTAAAGGCAAAGAAGCTTATGTGTTCACAAGGAAAGAACCCGAACAGAAGGCAGACAACATACATTTTGTCAGTGGCGATGTTAAAGAAGTTCTTAATAATTTGAAATTAGGGAACTACAAGAATATTTGGCTAGTTGGAGGAGCAGCTTTAGTTGACCAGTTTTTGAGTGCTAATTTAATAGACGAATATATAATCACGATAATTCCTACATTACTTGGCAGAGGAATACAATTGTTTCAGGGGGAAAATCCTGAAAGTAATCTGGAATTATTAAATGTAAAATCGTACGATTCCGGTTTGGTTCAATTGCATTATGTAAAACGTGCATGAATTTTTATGGGATTGAATTATATTGTGAAGGCAGGGGCACATAGTAAAAAAGGAACTAATCTTTATCGGAGTTGGTTTTTTCCGCATCCTTTTCCCAGCGATAAAACACGAGGCTTCCAAAGAGAAAACCACTCATAACTCCAAATGCTATTATCCAGTTGATCTTTCCATCAAAAAAGTAGGAAAAAAGCAACGTAGTTATGAATATGACTGTTGCCATCAGGATTTTCTGCTTAATAGTATTCATTTGCTTCTCCATTCTTCAGAATATCTACCGTGAAAAAATACGCTTTCTCTATAATAAAATCTTCTTATTTTTTCAATCCCTTCCCCAGAATACCTTTATCCCCCATCCCCCCCCTCTAACCATCCGGAGAACACTTGACACCCACCACCAAACCCCGCCTGACTGAAGGACCGGTCGCAAAAACCCTGTTCAACCTGACCGTACCCATGATATTCGGCATGGTCGGCATGGTAGCATTCAACCTAATTGACACCTTTTTCGTAGGACAACTTGGCACACAGGAACTGGCAGCCCTCAGCTTCACCTTCCCGATAATAATGGTAATCGGCAGCCTGGCAATGGGCATAGGAACCGGAGCCTCAGCCGTCATTTCACAGGCCATCGGCAGGGGTGATCACCATAAAGTAAAGCGGCTCACAACAGACAGCCTTATCCTGTCGTTCCTGCTGGTCGCATTCTTTGTATCCATAGGGATGCTGACCATCGAGCCCCTCTTCAGGCTCCTCGGTGCAGAACCGGATATAGTACCCCTGATAAAGGAATACATGGTCATCTGGTACCCTGGCGTACTCTTCCTCATAATCCCAATGGTGGGGAACAACGCCATTCGCGCAACAGGCGATACCAAAACCCCAAGCGCCATAATGCTCGTGGCCGTGGTTGTGAACATCATACTCGACCCCCTGTTGATATTCGGGCTCGGGCCTTTCCCAATGCTTGGACTCACAGGGGCAGCCATTGCTACTGTTGTTTCAAGAGCCATTACGCTGGTCGTCGCCCTGTGGGTGCTCTACTATCGTGACAGGATGGTGACATTTGAACTGCCTGCCCCAAAAGAAGTAATCGATTCATGGAAGAGCATCCTGTACATCGGACTGCCCGTTGCCGGAACAAGACTGCTCTCTCCCGTTGCCATGGGTGTTATCTACGCCCTGATAGCATCCTACGGCCATGAAGCAGTGGCGGCCTTTGGTGTGGGTATCCGCATAGAATTCCTTGCATTGACAGTGGTCTTTGCCCTCTCAACCGTCATCGGGCCGTTCGTAGGCCAGAACTGGGGGGCCCGCCAGTATGACCGAGTGTACCAGGGCGTCAGGTACAGCAACGGCTTCTCACTTGTCTGGGGTGTGGTAATGTTTACCATGCTGGCACTGGCAGCCAGGCCAATTGCCTCCCTGTTCAACGATGACCCGCAGGTAATATCAATCACAATGCTCTTTTTGTGGATAGTCCCCCTAGGATATGCCTTATTCGGGGTATTCCTGATATCCACAATGACATTGAACGTCTTGAATAAACCGTTTCCTGCCGCAGTCCTCATGGTGATACAGATGTTCGGCCTGTATATTCCCCTGGCTTATGTTGGGTCATACCTGTTCGGTTTAACCGGGATTTTTGTTGCAATTGTGCTGGCATATTCATTGACTGGAATTGCGTCTCACTTCGTCCTAAAGAGAGTTTTGGCAAGAGCCAAATGACGGCTAAAGTTTCAACGTTCTGGTGAATCCAAAACTTCCTTCAACACATTTATTTTTGCAAAACAAAAATCAATGTTCACTATCAGGTCGCTGACCTCGTTCCGTACGCACGCTTCGTAGTATTCCACAAGCCTGCCAAGTTCAGCTTCCAATTCCTCCCTCTTCCCCTGCTGTAACTCCTGCTGTTTCTCTTTTCTGTACTTCTCAACATGCTGGTTTAAATTCTGCTCAAGGTCACTGTAATACTCTTTTTCCCCTTTTGAAAGCGGTCTCATAATCTAATCTTCCTTTTCAACTTCCCCGAACAGTTCATGTACGTACCTAGAGACTTACCAGTTCATACTTAAAAATATGCCTACTGCTCTGCTCCTGTTGTGTACCTTTCTATCCCTGGGTTGAACTCACTTAAAATAAAAAGATAACCAGCCACATTTATACTACCTCAATACAAATTACATCTTATGCCCTTCCAGACCATCGAGAGCGTACTATTCGACACGTCGTTTCTGTTGAATGACTCAGGTGATGTTGATAATATAATCAAGATACTCCACAAGGACAGGGTATCATGTTACATCTCCCGCACAATCCAGAGTGAAATGGATGACCTGTATTATGTGGGAAGGATATCCAAACAAAAATACAATAAAGGTCTTGCCAGGTGTAGAAAAGCAAGGGCCAGTCTTCTGGATAGCAGCCGCAACTTCCTGCAGGGGAGCATGACAAAGGAGTGCACGGTATCCATGGAACAGGAGCACGGCACAAAACCCGGGGATGCGCACAACGATTGCAGTATACTTACTTCCAGCCTCTATAACTATATAGACCTGATACTGTCAGAGGATTTCCATTTTACTTCAATGCACACTGACAAGGTTGTGGATTCTGTGATTGACATGACCTGTGAGAGGTTCGATAAATTGTGTGGTGAGGATATTTTGCTGTTGAATAAAGATGGTTTCCTGGCAGCGTATAAAGAAGGACAGGTTGACCTCGAAGTGGTGGAAGCCATGAAGCAGGATGTGAGGAAGGGGTCGAAGGTGTTGAAAAAAGGTAATAAATAAACTTCAAACACTTCAAAGTCCAATACAGTTACATCAAAGCACGACCGCACCGCAAAGCACGCAAAGGGCGCGTTACCTGCACGCCATTTAGCGTAGCAGGCACTCAACTCTGTAATAGGTGAGTGTATCTGCGGTTAAATTAGAATTACAGAGTGCACGAAGCATTGTAACCTTCCTCTGTGTATTCTGTGCCCTCTGTGGTTTGCAATGAATTGATTGACAGCCGTCCGCTGATTGCACTTACCATGCTGTCCGGTTCTAGTGCTGGTGGCTGGTTCTACCAGTATCACATTTATTTTTAGAAAACGTTAATGTATCATCAGATACAAAATAAAATAGCATGAGTGAAGTAAAGACAACCCTCAACCTTCCTGCAAGTTTTCCATCTTCTGTCAAAGTAAGCGAAAGCGAGATGCCGGAATTCATAAAGAGGACACTTGCCATTGAATTGTACAGGGAAGGTAAATTATCTCTCGGCAAAGCCGCTGAGTTGGCAGGTGCAAGAAATAAATGGGAGATGCTTACCATTCTGGATAATAACGGTGTCCCACTCAACTACACAATCAAAGATTTAGAAGATGACCTGGATACACTTGAAAGGATAACTGGATAATATGGTTGCTGTATCCAATTCCACACCGCTTATTGCCTTATCAAAGATTGGAAAATTTGAACTTTTACGAGATTATTTCAGCCAGATATACATACCAAAAGCAGTATATGATGAGGTTGTAGTAAACGGCGGCGTTCTTTACGGAGCAGAAGAGGTCAAAGAGGCTGACTGGATTATTTTGGAAAATGTCGGGAATGCGCTTGCTGTTGAATCGTTGTCGATGCATCTTGATGCAGGGGAATCTGAAGCTATTGTGCTCGCAAAAGAAAAGGATTGTTTGCTCATAATTGATGACGGTGATGGGAGAAAAGCAGGCGGGAACATGAATTTGTCCATTACAGGAACTGTTGGTATTTTGGTTAAGGCAGGTATGGATGGTAAAATAGACTTGCGGGATTCCCTGGATGAACTGAATGCATGTGGATTCAGGTTGAGCGAAAAGGTCCGGGATTTTGTTTTGAGTAAAGTATAAGGTAAGATTACGGCTGAATCCCATGCCACAGCACGACCGCACCGCAAAGCTACGGTATCATTGCCTTTGCGAACTTTGCGGTGAGCAAAATGAAAAACGACCTCCCATCTGCGTTTATCGGCGTTACCTGCACGCCCTTTGGCTTTGTTGTTTTTGATATGGATGATGTTTGACGTTTATTAGTAAAACAATTATTATAATTGTTATACAAATAATCCACTGAATCTTGGAGATTGGGCTGAACAGCCTGAAAATATTGTAACCTTCCTCTGTGTACTTTGCGGTTCGCAATGAATTGATTCACTTAGGAAAAAAGGCATATAACTTTTGATTTAGATGATTATTGAAGGAACCTTACTTCATCCAGCAAGAACGGTGGCCTGAACACACCATTCTCTGTAACAACGGCAGTAACATTTTCCATAGGCGTTGCATCAAAAGCAGGATTATAAACCTCAACCTCCAGCGGTGCTATCTGCTTACCTACCATGAACCGTAGTTCATCGCCATCCCGCAATTCAATCTCCACTTCATCCTCCATCCTCACGAAATCAAAAGTAGAAACAGGTGCAGCCACATAAAAAGGAATCTCATGCTCCTTAGCCACTATACTATGTGTGTAGGTACCAATCTTGTTAAAAACTGCATCCTGGGTGATTCGGTCAGCACCCACAATAACGCTATCCACCATACCCCTCCGCATCACATGACCGCTCATGCTATCGGTGATAAGTGTAACAGGAATCTTGTCCTCCATCAGTTCCCATGCAGTTATCCTGCCACCCTGGTTCAGCGGCCTGGTCTCACTTGCAATCACCTTAATCTCCTTGCCCATCTCAACAGCACTGCGTATCACACCAAGAGCCGTGCCCCAGTCCACACACGCCATCCGGCCCGCATTACAGTGTGTCATGACAGTGTCGCCGTCTTCCAGAAGTGCAGCACCGTGTGCACCCAGGCGTTTATTCAGTTCCACATCCTCGTCGGCAATAGCCTTTGCCTCCTTTAGAACTATACTCCTGATACCGCTCACATCATATCCATCCCGGGCCGCATCCAGCACCCTGTCCACGCCCCAGGCAAGGTTCACTGCAGTGGGCCTGGTGGCTTTGATTACATCACCCACCTTGCGCAGCTCATCCAGCAGTACTTCCATGGAATCAGTGCTGCTGCACCCGGCTGCCAGTGCAATCCCAAAACCTCCGGCAGCCCCCAGTGCAGGTGCACCACGCACCCGGAGTGATTGTATTGCTTCGCACAGCGACCCGATATTATCGCATGTAATCATCCTGTATTCTGCTGGTAGCAGGGTCTGGTCAACCATAATTATGGTCCCGTTCTCATCGTTCCAGTCAATGGTCCTCATTATAACTCCTTTTTGAACTAACTAATATCAAAATTAAATAATCGTGCTGCGTTGGTACCCATTATCATTTCCATATGTTTTTCATCAATACCCAGATTCCGGATGTTATTGACTTCCTGTCCCTGGTCCCTGAAAGGATAATCAGTGCCGAACATCACCCTCTCAAAACCATGAGCTTCTATCATATTCACCATGCGCTCCAAAGTTATATGTTCATGGCCAGGCACCGGATATACATAAGCAGTGTCCAGATAGATATTCTTACCCAGCAAATGGGACTCCACCTCATCCCAGCAGCGGTGACCACCCAGATGTGCAGCTACTATCTTCAATTCAGGGAAAGAATCCAATACATTGGATAAACGAATTGGGGTGGTATGTATCTCTCTTACCGGAATGACCTCATCACCGGCATGGAACACCAGCACCATATCGTCACCTAATGCCTCATATATTCGAAACATCCGTTCCTCATCAGGAATAAAGTGCTGAAACTCACTGTGAAGTTTTATGCCCTTAAGGCCAAGCTCCCGCATCCTTTGTATCTCGTTCTCAATATCTGGATAATCAGGATGCATGGCTCCCAGTCCTATGAAACTGTTGTCAGTCTTTACAACTTCAGCAACCCAGTTGTTAATACTCTCCACCTGCGCCGGAGTGGTAGCAACCGAAAGTATGACAGAAGCATCCACACCGGCAGCCTGCATGCTGGTGTGAATGCCGGATACAGTGGCTTCACCGCAGGCACTAACACCGTACTGCTGTTCCAGGCCGGCAAGGGCTTTTGAGGCAATTTTTTCAGGGAAGATATGAACATGAGTGTCAATGATCATTCAAGTGTTATGATAACCCACTTATTGATAAAATTGTTGACATTACAGCGTCTTATCAGTAGGGTTTAAAGTCAGGAATATCCAGCTTTATATCGGCCTCAATGTCCACACATGATATGGGACAGCCCAATGACCTCAATGTCCTGGTGAACATTAGCAACGTCAACCCGGTCAACATTAGTGCTATCAACAGTAATGACCATGATACAACTGGGGGCAGAGCCATTACATATAGATGCACAGCACCAGAAATCAAAAAAGCGGTGACAGGCAATACCAACAGCCTCAATGATGCACGGACAGTCCTGAACCTGAAAACAGCGTTCAAATCCCTACTGACATTTTGGTCGTAAAAAGAACGTGTCATTTCATCAGGCAACTCACTTCCCAGACACAGGGCGGTCTTGAAAAGGGTGTAGGGGGTGAGAGAGTATCTGCACATATCTGACAGTTTACCACCATCCCTTTGCAGTCCTGTTATGTCTTTCTCCATGAGGTCTACCAACTCGTCCTTGAAGCTCTTGATATCCTCATAGGCTGCGCAGACCAGGAGGGACAGCAGTAGTAAGGGCTCTCTATGCCCGGCCTGTACTGCGTTGCGGCGAACTTGCTCTATCCTGTGCATGGGTATATCCATGTCCATAAGATCACCAGTCAGGTTGGTTGCCTTGATGGTTGCGGCTGTCTGTCCCGTGCTTTCGCGCAGTTGCTGGATGAAGATGGGGCGTAAAAAGGCAAGCCTACGGGCTGCACGGTTATGATTTAGTAAGATGCTGAGGAATGTGATCGTGAGAAGGAGGAAGATGGTAAAGGTCAAAAAGAGAGTGAAGGATGTTATGAAAGGTGAAGGGTACATGATCATTGTGAGATTTATTGAATCTAGATATTGATAAAATTGTTGAATTAAGTTTTTTCAGCATAAAATCAAACGAATTATACTTAAGAAAAGGTACGTCCATAGTAAAAAACCACCCCATAAGGGATAATATTAAAATCTTAAAGGTTATGTAATAAAACTAGATGGTGAGGTACATGGAACAACTGGACGAAATGCTAAAACTTTTTTCTAATGCACATGGAGTATCAGGCTATGAAGGAAACATCGGTCAGCTTCTTAAAGAAAAATTAAAACCATATGTGGACGAGGTCAGGACTGATAAATTAGGCAACCTTATCGCCATTCGCAAAAGAGGTTACCCTTCAGTCATGATCGCCGCACACATGGATGAAATAGGGCTCATGTGTAAATATGTAGACGAAAAGGGTTTTGTGCACTTCGTAAAACTGGGCGGCTGGTTCGACCAGACACTGCACAGCCAGCGGGTAATACTTCATACAGAAAATGGAGATATTTACGGCGTCATCGGTGCCAAACCCCCCCATGCTATGAAGGAAGAAGAAAAGAAAAAACCTGTCAATGCCGATGACATGTTCATTGATATCGGTGCAAAAAATAACACTGATGCTGAAAAGATGGGGGTTGTCCCCGGTGTAACCATCACACTGGACCGCCAATACGCCTCACTTGGTAATAACAGGGTCACTGGCAAATGTTTCGATGACAGGGCCGGTATCGTAATGATGGTTGAGGCCATGCGACTCATACACGAGCGAAAGATCGAAGCCACAGTGTTTGCTGTTGGAACAGTGCAGGAAGAAGTAGGCTTGAAAGGTGCCCGGACCAGTGCATTTGGCCTGAACCCAAATGTATCCCTGGTATCAGAAGTCACTGTAGCCGGCGACCATCCAGGCATTGAAAAGAAACACAGTGCCATTGAACTCAGCAAAGGTCCGGCCATAACCATTCTGGATGCAGGCGGCAGGGGCCTTATCGCCAATGAAAATGTTGTCAAATGGCTGAAAGAGACAGCAAAGGAATATGACATCGATATCCAGCTTGACGTTGCCGAAGGCGGCACCACGGATGCCACTGCCATCCACCTGACCAAGTGCGGTATACCCTCATCTGTCATAAGCATCCCATCAAGATACATCCACTCTCCCGTGGAAGTTGTGGACCTCGAAGATGTGAAAAAAGGTGCTGAGCTCTTAGCAAGAGCCGTTGAAACAGTAGGCAGACATTTCTAAATTTATACTTTCAAAAGCAACATATAAAAACAACATTTGAGGTGAACAAAAAAGAATGACAGGTTCCACATACATACTTGCCATTCTGGCGGTGGTGCTCTTAATGGGTATCAGCGCCCAGGTGCTGTCCCGCATATTCAAGATGCCAAGCATAGTATTTCTACTGCTGTTCGGCATCATACTCGGACCTGAAATCTTAAACATAGTTGACACCGCCAGTTTCCAGCAGGAACTGGAAGCTATAATTGCCCTTTCAGTTGCAATTATCGTTTTCGACGGCGGACTGCAAATAAATCTCAAGCATATAAGAACACTTCAAAAAAGCATAATCAAGCTGATAACCCTGGGTGTACTGACCACATTTATTGGAGCTTCACTTGCAGCTCATTACCTGCTGAATATTGACCCGGGTATGGCCATGTTATATGGTGCTCTGGTCTCAGCCACAGGACCTACGGTCATAACGCCGCTGGTAAAACAGATTCACGTAACAAGGAAGATCAGCAAGATACTGGAAGCCGAAGGAGTGATGAATGACCCCATCAGCGTCATACTGGCTGCCCTGGTATTTGAATGGATACTGCTGGACGTACCCGGAATTAATGCACTGGGATATCTGGCGGTCAGACTGGGTATGGGTTTCATACTCGGGCTGGTGGGCGGTGTAATTCTTGCTTATATCCTGCAAAACGTTACTATGATAACAGCCCAGTATGCCCGGTTATTTACACTGACTGCGGTGCTGCTGACATTTACAGGAGCAGAACTCTTTGGGAATGGTTCTGGAATTTTAGCTGTTGCAGTATTTTCTATCATTATCGGGTCCACAGACATTTCCCATAAAGAGTCGATAAAAGAGTTTAAAGGCGACCTTGTGATAATACTGCTATCTGTCATCTTTATTCTGCTGGCTTCAATGATACGGTTTGAATACATAATGAATATCGGCCTGTGGGGCGTGGCTGTTATCCTTATATTGATGTTCGCTATCAGGCCAGTTGCAGTATTTGCATCTACGCACGGGTCCAACCTCTCAACAAGGGAAAAATCGTTCATTTCTATCGTATCCCCTAGAGGCGTCGTACCTGCATCCATGGTGACATATTTTGCAATACGAATGCACACCCTGGATGGTACAACCAGTACTGCCGGGATTGAAATACTGGTGGGATTAGTATTTTTGACTGTTATTTTTTCAGTGGTCTGGCCGGGTATTTTCGCCGGCACATTTGCAAGAAAACTTGGAGTAATACCTATGGAAATTTTGATTATTGGAGGAGGAGGGGTGGGCAGGGAGCTCGCCCAGAGATTTGACAAACGCGGTGAAAATGTGGTGATAATTGACACTGATGAGGAAAATTGCCAGAAAGTCATGGAACTGGGTATAAAAGCGGTTAATGGAGATGGGAACGACCTGAATATACTCGAAAAAGCCGGCATCAGGCATTCAAAATACATTGTAGCCACTACTGACAAGGACAATGTCAACCTGCTGGCCTGCCAGATAGCAAAAAGTAAATTCGGTTTTTCAGGCAATATGCTGGTTGCAAGGGTAAATGACCCAAATAACCTGCCCCTGTTCACTGAAATGGGCATAAGGGCAATGAGTCCTGTAAAATCCACTACTATTATCCTTGAGAATATGGTCGGCAGGCATGATCTATTTACTATGTGTGAAGTAGGTCATCAGGGTGATATCATAGAGAGAAGAGTATCCAATCCCAGCGTTGTCGGTAAGCCAATAAAAGACGTAAGGATACCAAAGGGCAGTTTAATTGTACTTGTCCGAAGAGATGACCTGTCGATTATCGCACACGGTGATACCATTCTCCATGAAGGTGACCATGTTACGATTATAGGTCAGGCAGGAGCAGCAGCAGAGGCGGCAAGTCTATTAGACTAAGATTGAAAACAATGAAAATCCTCGTGTTCGGTGTAAACACACGCCATATTGTCTGTTCTGCTGCACGAGCCGAACACACGGTACATACCCTTAGCAGTTTTAATGATATTGACCTGATGGAATGTGCATCAAAAGCCATAGTATGTACCATGCCTGATGTGCACAATCTTGATTTGGATGAAATTGCAGCCAGCACATCTTCCCTGCTCCCGGTAGACGGTGTAGTGCTTGGACCTGGGTTTGAACATCTGGGACACTGGATACGTAAAATAATTGAACCAAAAATACCAGTGTTCAATAACTCTCCTGAAACCATTGCCAAGGTTTCAAATAAACTATGGCTTGCAAACAAACTCAGGGAAATGGGAATAAGGCATCCTTACACATTGCCCATGGCTTCCATAATCACGCATAATGATTGGCTAGGTGGTTATCCTGCCATGATAAAACCCATTATAGGAGCCGGTGGCATTGACAATGTACTCGTAAATGATGCCGACGACCTTACGGGAGTACTAAATGACATTAGCATAAACAAAGACAAATATCTCATTCAGGAATTTGTTAAAGGTACGCTTGTCAGTGTTTCTATTATTTCCACAGGGCAGCAGGCCGCTGCCATTGCAGTCAATGAACAACTGTCGGGTCTGGACTGGCTTACCGATATGCCTTTTGCTTATTGCGGCAACATCACGCCCTATGAATCAAATTATGGCAAATGGATGTGTGACACTGCCGTCGCACTGGCAGTTGAGTTAAAGCTTGTTGGTTCAAACGGCGTGGATTTTATCATAACTGAACAGGGGCCTGTTGTGCTTGAAATAAACCCCAGGTTTCAGGGAAGTATTGATACTGTGGAGAAAGCCACAGGTATTAATATCTTCCAGGCACATCTTGATGCGTTCAAAGGATTGCTGCCCGCTCCTACAAATCATCTGCATTATTCCATCAAGACTATATTCTTTGCATCCAGCAGGTTTATTGTGGGTAAAAAAGTATATGAGCACTTAATGCTATGCTTAAAGCACGGCAAGGCTGCGGATATCCCTCCTGAGGGAGCAATGTTTGAAAAAGATGAACCTGTGGTTTCATTCATATCATGCGGGGACAACAGGCAGCAGATGGTACTACAGGCAGGTCGTTTAGTTTCCATGCTTACTGGAAAACTCAACGAAATTAACACGGAAGATTAATGTCTCAATAAGATAAATTAGGTTAGGTGATATGTTGGTAGATTTAGATAACCCGGTTATTCGAGGACTCATATCGAATCTCGTGGGTGAAGAAGGGATGGATGTTATTATCAAAATGCCTGAAGGTGAGGTCACTGATGAAGAAGTGACTATTGTAACCGAAGTTCCCCTTAATGTAGTCAGGCGTACTCTGTATATACTTTTCGAAAACAGGCTCGCGACTTACAGACGAGAGAGAAATAAAGACAGTGGTTGGCTTACTTATCTCTGGAAAATGGATCTTAATGGTGTAAATGAACTGCTCGATAATGAGCTGAACAAACTTTTGAAAAACCTCAAAACCAAGCTTGAATTTGAAGATCAAAATATGTTCTATGTTTGTGTGAACCACTGTGGGCGTTTTACATTTGATGTTGTAACAGAAACAGAGTATTTATGCCCAAACTGTGGGGAAGACGTAACTTTTGAAGATAACGATATAATTAAGCATAGCCTGAAAAAACGTATCCAAGAGTTGGAAAATGTTGAGACCTGACAAAGCAGGAGCACTTGAGTTACTTAGAAATGCAGGTTGTTCAAATCGGGTTATAAAGCACTGCCTTACCGTGGCTGACCATGCTGTGCAACTTGCCCAGAATATCAGGAATAATGGGCATCCAGTGGATGTGGAACTCATTTTTATAGGGGCAATATTACACGATATTGGTCGCTCGGTCACTCACGACATAAGACATGCGGTTGAAGGGGCACGTATTGGCAGGGAACATGGTCTAAATCCAAGCATTATACGTATTATTGAAACTCACATCGGTGCAGGCATTCCTGAAAAAGAGGCACAATCAATGGGCCTGCCTCAAGGAAATTACATGCCCGTCACATTTGAAGAGAAGATTGTGGCACATGCAGATAATATGGTTGATGATGACAAAATCGTGACTATCTCAGAAGAATTGGACAACCTCAGGGAAAAGGGGATGCATGAATCCATCATTGAAAGAACCGTTGAACTGAGTATATATATTGATGAGATGATGAATTAAAGATTTTCAGGGTCATTATTCAACATAGCTGACCACCACCATGTGGCTAAGTCATTGGTATCTTTACTGAATTGGCCAGAAAGCCGATATTCTCCGTTTTTGTTACTGATGAGGCCAGCACCCAATAGTTTATTCCTCATTGAATAAAATGAAGCTTTGCCAATACCCAGTTCTTCTAAAGTCTCTTTCCATTCACTAGTCTTTATGGAATCATTATTTTTCTGCCTGTCATCTATAAGCATGATGAACTTTTGGCCCACTGCAGCCGTTTTTTCTTCCTGGAAAAGTCGACGCATAAGTTCATAGAAAGGGTCACGGGAACGACTAATTCTGCTGTTTGCATCAGACCGCACTCTAATGGTTGTTGAGGTCCTGGGTGCATCTTTCACATATGTCATTTAAACAACTGCTACGCTAAAGAGCTTAAAACATTCTGGTAATAATCACCAAAATTATAACTATATTGCATTGGAAACAGGCTTTTTTAGTGAAGACTTAACCAATTCAACATAATTTTCTCTTAGTGAATATACCATGGTGGTTTTATAAGATTCCTTACTAGCCTTAAGAATTCCCAACTTTGAATGAATATATCCTATCATTGAAGCAACCATGTTATGTGATACGTCGTATTTTTTTGAAAGAATACGATGTACTACATCTACTGTGGCTTCTTTTACATTAAGAAATATATTCAAGATAAAATTTCGAATCCCATCAGTATCTAGTTCAAGATACTTTTCAAGACGTTTTTTTATCATTTCTTTAAGTGATCCCATATCCATAGCTCCTTTAGTTTTTTTAGAGAGGGGATTGTTATTTAATAAGTTGACTTTATCTGTTAAATAGATTTCTACTTATTCATCATTTGTATTCTGTTGGATTATTGAAACCCTCATTTCATCAGGTTGTTTTTAGAAATGCTTTTAAAAAATTTTATTGTCTATTTTTATAATTGCCGTGCTTTTTTTATAAATATTTTCGATATGAATGTATTTGTTATTATAATAATTTATACTATAATAATTGTTATTATAATAAAAATATTATAATCTATATTTTATAATTTATATCATATAATTCTACATTTATAAATTATATTAATATAATATCAATTGGATTTTTTTTTGAATTTAATAATGTACATAAATAATTATATTATAATATTAAGGGGCTTATTTATTTAAAAAATGTGTTGATATTCCAAGTGATGTGTTTGGTAATTATCGTAGTCTGTTTTTATTACCAATGGTTATATTTTTTGTATATAATCCCTTTTTTATCATTCTTTATTTGTTTTTGTTGGCTCGAACCGTCCTATTCCCATAGTGTGTATGTAGATTTTTGAATTTTGTTTTTTTGCTGTTTTTGCTCGATTTGTGTATTCCACATACTATGGGAATTTGGTTGTTGCGACTTACAACCCCATTATGATCTACAAAAGAATTAATCCCGTAATATGTTCAAATCTTAGTGTATAACATTCCTACATAGTATGAGAATCGATTGAATTGAAAAAAATCACATACAAAATATTGCCTATACGTGAAATGGTGTGATGTGTATATAAAGGGTAGGGTAAATGGTGGTAGTTATTATTTATAAATATAGCCTTATAAAAATCAACTTTATATAAGTTTTTATTATTGTATTAAAAATACTTCCACCCAATACCATTATTTTTTTAATATATATGTATACATATATAAAATTAAATGTATTTAAAAAAATTACTATTTTAAAATATATACTTAATAGTAATTAATATAACATATATTATTTAATATAGATTGTTTAGTATATAGTTTTACTTTTTAGATATTGGATGGTAGAGAAATAAAATATAATGTGAGTGATATAAATACTTGTTTGAAATAAAAACCGATGATTTTATTGAGAGATAAGCAATCATCATTACATATGTATATTAAAAAATTCGCCGGATGCCTATTAGGAAGTGCCATAGGAGATGCGCTGGGGATGCAAACCGAAGGATTGGAATCGACTGAAATCAAGTTGAAATTCAATGTGGTTTTTGATTATG
>DAOWEE010000075.1 GCA_030638625.1 Methanosarcinales archaeon | reverse complement strand
GTCTTACCCTCCAACCCTTCAGACACCCTCCGCGCCCCCGCATAAGCCACCGCACCACTCGGCTCCACAAAAATACCATTGCCCGCCAGAAAATCCCGAGCCTCAATCACCTCAGCATCAGACACACTCACCGCCTGCCCCCCAGTCTCCCTCACAGCACGCAAAGCCCCAAGCCCGTCAATTGGGTCCCCGCACGCAATAGCAGTAGCCACAGTCTGGGGGTCCTCCACAGCAACAATCTCTGAAGCTTCCGCCTCCCAGGCATCCACCACAGGCCGGCAGGCATCCACCTGCACTCCAAAAATGGCAGGCTTGCGCTCGATAACCCCCACCGCAAACATATCCATGAACGCCTCAAAGATACCCCAGAGCAGGGTACCGTTGCCCACAGGCGCAATAACCACATCAGGCACACGCCAGTATAACTGGTCTGCAATCTCCATCCCCACAGTCTTGGTACCTTCCCCCCTCCAGGGATAATCACCAGTAAGGAACGAATCCCTGTGCGCCATAACATACTCCTCAGCCCTATCCATCGCCTGGGAATAATCACCATCCACAAACCGAATCTCAGCCCCATACGCCCGAATCTGCTTAATCTTGGCCGAAGCCACAATATTGGGCACGTACACAATACATTCAAGCCCGGCAAAAGCAGCATAAGCCGCCACCGAAGCACCCATATTGCCAGTGGAAGCCAGCACCACCTTCTGCTTGCCATACTCCATCGCCTTGGTAATCTCCAGGGACGAGCCCCGGTCCTTGAAAGAACCGGTAGGGTTCATGGCCTCGTATTTCACCAGCAACCGCCCGCAACCGATGTCCCTGGTCAGTGAATCATTCTCAAGCAGGGGTGTCCCCCCCTCATCCATTGTAATGATATTGGACAGGTCGCGCACAGGCAAGAATGCCCAGTATTTCCAGTGAGTGGGGCTCGCACGCTTGAACGGGTCAGTCAGGAGGGACTTCCTTATAGAATCATAATCATACTCCGCATCCAGCCCTGAATTGCAATTGGAACACCTCGGAATCGGCCTGTTCTCAATCTCGGCTGGTAAATGATGTTTGCCGCACTTGAAACACCTAAAACCTGTTACATATACCATTTTTCTACTCCCTCCTTTCTACATGCTGCTCCCAGCCTATGATTTTTTTATCCGGCGCCGCAGTGTCTTTCCTGATAAACTTTTGAGCAGGCTTCATCTTGCATTTCGCTGGCTGCTGTTTAGCCTGCCGTGCCAGCAACTCTTCCAGCTCATCGTCAGTCAGTTCATTATCTTCTGCCACAGAATAAGATAATGGCTAATAGTATTTTACTATTATTAAGAAAAAATGCGGTAAAAAAGAAATGGTGTTGGCGCTTACGCGCCAACCACAAAGTATTAGGTTTTTATTCTTCCTGGGATTTTATCTTGGTGGACAGACCCATCAGTTCTGCCGTAAGCACAATCAGGTCTTCGACCTGCATGTCATTCTCTTCATTATCCCTAAGGTCGAAATTGGTACCTTCAACACCATATACACTATCCCTGCCATCACCCAGGTTGCGGCGACAGAATGGACACGCTGACGATAATATGTCTGCTTTCACGTCCATGGCATCTTTTATACGCGCAGTCGAAATTCCCATTGCCAAATCAGGTATTCCGGCCTTAACTCCACCGCCCGCACCACAGCAGCGCTGAAGGTCGCGATTTCGTTCCATCTCCACGAAATTCACACCAGGCATGTTTGACAACACCTTTCGCGGTCCTTCGAACACACCTACATGGCGGCCAAGGTGGCAAGGGTCATGATACGTAACAGTCTTATTGTCAAGGGATTTCTCCCATTTAATCTTACCCTGGTCAATCAATTCTGCAAGGAAGTCTGCAATATGCACGACCTCAAAGTTGGGTTCGCGCCCCATTAAGCGAGGCCAGTCAAGACTTGCAGCCCTGAAACATCCTGCACAAGCAAAGAGCACCTTCTTTACACCCCTTGCTTCAAGAGCTTCTACATTATGAATTGCAGCTTCTCTTGGCGTATCACCGATATGTGGCTGACCTGTCCTGATTAGCGCTGAACCACAGCACCATTCATCTTCACCCAGCATTGAAAAAGGTACACCCAGATGATTCAGGACCCTGGCAGTAGATACTCCCAATACCTGCTGGTTAAATCCTGCTGTACAGCCTGCAAAATATGCCACTTCAGAATCATCTGCAATTTCAACATCATCAGGAACCCATAACAATCTGTCCTTCTGTTCTTTCATATACGGGTTATGCATCTCACCAATGAGCTTGGGGAACAGACTCTGCTTCCCATAAGGACCATTACCTCTCATAACGAGCTGCTGTCTGGTGGCTTCCCACATCTCGATGGTGTTTAAGCCGCCTTCACACACAGAACCGCACACACCACACGTGGTACAGTAGAATAGGTTATCATTGAACTTCTGGATATCTTCCTCGGGAATAGCCTTGGCACCGAACAGTTTTGCCCGCAGGCCATAGCTCTTACCCATGAAATCTCTCCAGCGGCTGATCTTATCCTTTGGGGAGATTGCAAGGTCTTTATCCATTGCATCCAGGGCCGGACACCAGTTCTCGCACTCGCCGCATCTGGTACAGGCATCGTACTGCAGTAAATGCATCGGGTCTATAACATCGACCTTGATTGAAGGCTGTCCTTTTGGAACTTTAGGTATTGTTTTTTCTTCTTCTGCCATTTCACTCGCCTCCGCCGTTTGCCAGAATGACAAGTGGTGCTGCGATCATATGTATATATTTACTGAATGGGATGTATGCGATACAAAAGAGCAGTGATATCAACACATGGAACAGTGCCATCGCTTCAGCCAATGCTGCATCTGCACCCATGAAACTCCATGCTGAAACTGTATCAGGCCTGTACCCTTCGGCAACAAAGCCAGTTACTGTAATGAACAATATGCCCAGTACCAGTACCCAGTCAAACATCTCGGTTCCTTTACTCACATCAGAGATGGCAAGACGCCGGACTATTGCTATAACAAGTCCAACCAAAAGCAGGTATCCTAAAATCTCGTTGGGAGTGTCAAAACTGTCCCTGACACTTACCAGATCGAATTCTCCAATACCTAACTCATGTAACATTTCAAATGCAGCGAACACCAGGGAAAGAAGCAGCATACCGCCCCACCCTATAAATATCAGCATGTGCATGACCCATCTGAACGGGCTGCGCCTGAGTATTCTGCGCTGTATCAGAATATCCAGTACAATTGTCTTAATAATGGATGGGTGGCCTTTCTTGGTGGCCGACTTTACAAAGGCACTGAGAAACGCACTTACGCTTCCACCGCCCCACTTTTTCATGTCAAGTATGATTCCTACCATAAATATCAGGACAGCGACCATTGCTATCCCAATCATAACTGTAAAGGTTGGAATCCCGGAATAATAACTAAATGCTTCACTCATTATCTATTTCCTCCTGCAGATCAGGTCATTTGTAATTTTCCTTTATAGGTCAACATACCAGAAAATCAGGTCACCTATTGGAATCTGAATATCCTAAGTACCAAACTTATATAAATATTACGTATTATCATTATAGATAAAACCGTGGCAGCGCATGCTTTTATGAGATATATTTTATTTTCAAAGTAATGGGACAGATATAACAGATATATAGGATACAGTAATCATAGAAATCTGAGAGTACCTAAATGAGTTTCAGAAATTTTATTCAGCAATTAAAGTCAGACCGACTCCTCACGGAAATTGACGATAAACTGTCACCCGGCCTGGAAGTGTCAAGGCAGGTAATGGACAGCTCAAACCCAGTCCTTTTCAACAATGTGATGGGGGACAAAGTTGTAATGAACATCATTGCCAACCGGCAGTTGATGGCAAAAGCACTGGGAACAACACAGCAGGATATGGTACACTACCTTGCAGGCATTGAACCGAACGGCGAAGTGGTGCAGGTAGACCACTCACCATCACAAGAAGTCATCGAAGACGAAGTTGACCTGACCAAAATACCCATTCTAACATATTTCCCCCAGGACGGTGGGCCTTATATTACTGCAGGTGTGGTCGTTTCAGAATACGACGGGACATACAACGCCTCCATCCACAGGCTCATGGTCACAGGCAAGGATACCATGGTAGGCCGTCTGGTCGAGAACAGGCACACATATAATCTTCACAAAGCCGCCTCTCAGGCAGGCGAACCCCTCCCCATAGCAATAGTCATCGGCATTGACCCGGTGCTGCTGCTTGCAACCACCACCCGGGTGCCTGATGCCCTGGAATTCCAGTATGCAAGCGCACTCCTGGACCGCCCTATTGAACTATTCCAACTTGAGAACGGCATCAAAGTACCCCACGCTGAATGGGTGCTGGAAGGATATATCGACCCCCATACAAGGGTTGACGAAGGACCATTCGTGGACATTACCGGCACCCTGGACTTTATCAGGCAGGAGCCGCAAATCCGCATCACCAAAGTCATGCACCGGAATGATCCCATCTATCACGCTATCATGCCCGCAGGGGGCGAACACAAAATGCTTATGGGTGTGCCCTACGAACCCCTTATCCTGAAAGAGGTGGGCAAGGTCTGTGATGTACGCAATGCAGTGTTAACCGAAGGAGGTTGTTCATATCTTCATGCAATTGTCCAGATACATTCCAACAATGAGGATGATGGCCGTAAGGCCATCGACGCCGCATTTGCCGCCCACCGCAGCCTGAAACATGTGGTTGTAGTGGATGATGATATTGACATCTTTAACTCATCTGATGTTGAGTATGCCATCGCAACCAGGTTCAGAGCCGACCGTGACCTGATAGTGTACCCCGATGTCAGGGGCAGCAGCCTTGACCCCATGTGTACTCCTAACGGAAACACTACCAAGATGGGACTGGACGCCACCATGATACTGGGCGAAGAGGATAAGTTCAGGCGCCCGTCCATGCTGGAGGATTAGGATTGTATCTTACCAGGGAAGAAGAAGCACTGCTGGACGGGGAGAAAGGGCCAACTCTACAAAAGGCCATGGAACTCCTTACTGCACTTGGCGACATCTATGGTGCAGATTCACTGGTGCCTATAAAAAGTGCCCAGATAGCTGGAGTCAGTTACAAGACCATCGGTGATGCCGGGCTGGAATGGATATCTGACCTTAAAGGTAAAGTTGTGGTTCCCTCAATACTGAACCCTGCCGGCATGGACCTTGAGCGCTGGCGTGAGATGGGCGTGAATGAGGATTTTGCAGCCAAGCAGACCAAAATCATTGAAGCCTACCAGCGGTTGGGCATACGATGCGAATGTACGTGTACACCATATCATATTGATGCCTCGCTGGCCTCTTTTGGCGACCACCTGGCCTGGAGTGAAAGTTCAGCGGTCTCATACGCAAATTCAGTTATCGGTGCCAGGACCAACCGCGAAGGTGGCCCATCGGCACTTGCAGCTGCACTTATTGGCAAGACTGCAAACTACGGATACCACTTAGACGAGAACCGGGTACCTGTTATCACCGTGCAGGTTGACTGCCCGTTATCAGGTGCAGACTACGGCGCGCTGGGTTATCTGGTGGGGGCACAGGTGGGTTCGGACGTTCCTATGTTCAAACTACAGTCCCGACCAACCAGTATTGAGCTTAAAGCACTGGGTGCTGCCATGGCAGCCTCGGGTGCGGTGGCACTGTATCATGTGAAAGGTGTTACGCCTGAATCAGGTTTGCATGAGTTCCCTAAAGAAACTATTACTATTGACCGCAGCCAGCTCGATGAAGTGTTCGGGAAAGACTGCAAACAGACACCTGACCTGGCAGCCGTGGGCTGCCCCCATTATTCACAGGAAGAACTTGAAGCGGCTGCCGAGCTGCTTGACGGAATGAAAGTTGAAAAAGAAGTGTGGATATACACCTCACGCCAGGTCAGGGACGCGGCTCCTGATGTGGTACGCAGGATAGAAGCCAGCGGCGCAAAAGTGTTCGTGGACACCTGCATGGTAGTGTCACCTGCCACTGACCGGTTCGGATGTGTACTTACCGACTCAGGCAAGGCACTGAAGTACATCCCTGGCATGTGCGGTGTAGGCGCGGGTCTGGCCAGTATCCGTGACTGCCTTAAAGGGAGTGATACTGATTAGGACCCTGAAAGGTAGACCCATCTCCCGTGGATGTGGCCAGGGTGAAGCACTGGTTACCAATGAGTCTATTTCATTTTTGGGCAGTGTGGACCCCACAACCGGCATAGTAGTGGAGGAAAAGCACGAATTGAAGGGACAGTGTGTGAGCGGTAAAGTGCTGGTATTCCCTGCAGGCAAAGGTTCGACAGTGGGTTCTTATGTGATGTACCAGTTGAAGAAGAACGGCACTGCCCCCGCAGCAGTGATTAATCGGTCTGCCGAACCCATCGTGGTAGTGGGTGCCATTATATCAGGTATCCCAATGGTGGACAGCACCGAACCTGACGCTATCAATACCATTAAAACAGGGGACAATGTACGGGTTGACGGTACAAGAGGGGTTGTAGATATATTATGAAAGAACCGGACGAAAGTCATTCTGGCATTCCTGGCATAGATGGCAATACTGGTATTGCTGACGATACCGGCATGGCTGAGGATACTGATATGGCCGCAAATACTGACATACCTGACAGCGAAATTGATATCCTTGAGTTTATCAGGTCAGAAGTGCCGGATTTTAAAATTTATGAATATTCATACGAAAATGGAGCATACTTTTTTTCAGGCACCCCCATAAACGACCCAAAAGACGTGCTTAAGCGCCTGTGGACTCCCTTATCTATCATGGGGTATGGTGTCCAGATGGTATACGAACTGGGTGAACATATACTGATTGTAGCCCCAATTGAAGAAAAGCCGGAACGTATCGGGTGGAATGTGATACTGGCGACAATCACCGTTTTCACTACCATGTTCTTCGGTTCCATGTTCTTTGGCGTGGACCCGTTTTCACATCCTGAACAAATCATCACCGGAGTGCCGTTTACCCTGGCTATAATGTTCGTACTGGGTTCCCACGAGATGGGACACTACATTGTCGCAAAACTGCACGGTATGAAGACGTCCCTGCCCTATTTCATCCCATTTATCGGGATTGGTACCATGGGTGCCATCATTAAACACAGAGGACCCATCCCCAGCCGAACTGCACTGTTCGATGTGGGAATAGCAGGACCAATTGTGGGTCTGGTCGCCTCAATAATAGTAACAGCTATCGGTCTGTCCATGCCACCTGTAGATATTGTGCCCCAGGATGGAGGGTTTTTCTATAAGCTGTCACTGCCTTTGTTATTTACCTTTATTGCCAGTTTTGTTGGAGGAATGAATAGTGAAATGATCATTCATCCAGTGGCCTTTGCCGGCTGGGTCGGAATGCTGGTGACCGCGCTGAACCTGATACCTGCCGGCCAGCTTGATGGCGGACATATCATGCGTGCCATGCTGGGCCCAAGAGCAGCTTATATATCTGCAATTGTACCCTTTGTGTTGCTGTCCATGTCACTGTTTATTTATTTTGTAATGCAGCAGAACGGTTCTATGTGGTTGTTCTGGGGATTGTTCATATCACTGTTCGCTGTCGCAGGACATCCCGAACCCCTGGAAGATTCAGACAATTTGGGCCGCAGCAGAATGTTGCTTGGGATTTTGATGTTTCTTGCCGGCCTGCTGTGCGTCACACTCATCCCCATTCAGGTGTAGGGGGGATGAATACTGGACAGGGTACATTTTTGCTGGAACCAGAAGAACAGTAATAGCCTGGCAGCCCTTATGCCGTTGGTAAAAGGAGCACACAGAGTGCAAAAGGCAGAGGACGGCATAATGGTGTATAGTTTTGCCACTGCCCAGGCCGGAGCGGCTTTCAAGGAAGTGGAACTATCATCAACCGATTCCACATATATTGCAGGCGGCCCACACCCTTCTGCCAGGCCTGAGGAGTGCCTGGAATATTTCGACTACGTGGTGGTAGGGGAAGGCGAGGAGACCCTGCCCGAACTGGTTAACAGCATCCGGAGCGGCGACACGGCAGATGTGAAGGGGATTGCATATATGGACGGGGGCAGGTGTGTATATACGGGTGTAAGACCGCCTGTTGACCTTGACCGCTACCCTCCGTTCTCACCTGAGCTTCTCAAAGGATATATCGAGATAAACAGGGGCTGCCCCCACAACTGCGGCTACTGCCAGACTCCCCGCCTGTTCGGGCACCGGATGCGCCATCGCAGTCCTGAAGTGGTGGCAGAGTATGCAGGAATGATGCGTGATGTGAGGTTTGTCTCGCCCAATGCTTTTGCATACGGTTCAAAGGGAAATCGTCCTGAACCTGACAAAATACAGGCACTGCTTGAAGCGGTTTCAAGGAAATGCGGGGTGTACTTTGGGACTT
>DAOWEE010000371.1 GCA_030638625.1 Methanosarcinales archaeon | reverse complement strand
GAAATTTCTTCAAAGCCTAGAAAATTATCTATTTTTGAATTTATTAAAGTGAGCTGCCCTTCAATTTGCATTAAATGGGCGATTATTTCTTTGTCAATAGCAGTGCTCATATTTATTAGAATTATTTGAAAGGTAATAATGGTTTTATAAATATCTACTGAACATACATATACGTCAAGTCGGATTCAGCACAGCCCCACAATACTCACAATCCTGCATCACATCCTCCACCGTGGTCAGCACCTGTTCATTCCGGCTGCGGTCCCGGTACACAGTGATACCCTTGCACCCCAATGTATATGCCAGCCTGAAAGCCCTGGCCACATCCTCCTTTGTAGCATCGTGCCTGAAATTGACAGTCTTGGACACAGCATTATCCGCATATTTCTGGAAGGCGGCCTGCATGCGGATATGCCACTCGTACCCCATATCATGGGACGTGACAAAAAACCGCTGCACATGTTCCGGCACATCAGGCATACCCTGGACCGAAGCCCTACCTGCAATGCGCTCCATCAAACCGGGCGAATAGAATCCTTCCGCATGGGCCATCTGTTCAAAATACGGGTTGGTGACCATAAGTTTCTCACCATCCATTACAGTCTTCACATACGATACCGCATAGATGGGTTCAATACCACTGCTGCATCCGGCGATCATGCTGATGCTGCCTGTGGGTGCAATGGTAATGCGCGTGGCATTGCGCACCTCTGGCCTGCCCTTTTTGTCATAAACACTGCCCTTGAAATTTGCGAACGCACCCCGGCGTTGTGCAATCTCCTCTGACGCATGCACGGCCCGGTTACACATAAATGTCATGACCTCCTCAGCCAGCTCCACAGCCTCAGGCGAATTATATGCAATGCCCAAACGTATGAGCATATCTGCAAACCCCATCACACCCAGTCCAATCTTACGATTTCCCTTAACCATTCGTTCGGTCTGCTCAAGCGGGAACTGCTCCAGGTCTATCACATTGTCCAGGAACCGCACCGCAATATCCACGGTACGGCCCAGTTTATCATAATCAATGTTCCCGCCATCCACCATTCTTTCAAGATTGATGGAACCCAGGTTGCAGGCCTCATAAGGCAGAAGGGGCTGCTCACCGCAGGGATTGGTGGCATCAATCGTACCCAGCCCAGGCGTGGGATTATCCCGGTTGATACGGTCAAGGAACAGCAGACCCGGCTCACCGCTCTCCCATGCCGAGGCTGCCATGAGGTTAAATATCTCGATGGCATCCTTGTGCTCTGTGACCTCCCCATTGCGGGGGTTTACCAGTCCAAAGGACTGCCCTGCCTCAACCGCATCCATGAATTCATCGGTTATCCCTACTGACAAATTGAAATTAGTCAGCACACCGGGCTCGTGCTTCACAGTAATGAAATCCACAATATCAGGATGGTCGACCCGTAGTATCCCCATATTGGCACCCCTGCGGCGTCCCCCCTGTTTGATGGCCTGGGTGGCTGCATCAAACACCTTCATAAATGATACCGGGCCGCTGGCAATCCCGCCGGTACTGCCCACGATATCACCCTGGGGGCGCAGTCTGCTGAAACTAAAACCCGTGCCGCCGCCGCTCTGGTGAATGATGGCCGCACTTTTGAGTGTTCCGAATATCTCATCCAGTGAGTCCCCAACTGGCAGGACGAAACAGGCTGCCAATTGCTTGATACGGGTACCGGCATTCATCAGGGTGGGGGAGTTGGGCAAAAATTCAAGATTGGACATGACTGAGTAGAACTCCTGCTCAGAACCTCTCACGTCACCGTACAATTCGTCAGCAGATGCCACGTAACTGGCAACCCTGCGAAACATTTGCCCCGGCGTTTCGGTCACATTGCCGTGTTCATCTTTTAGCAGGTACCTGCGCCTTAGCACCTTTTGTGCATTATCAGAGAGTTCCAATAATTACCAACCCCGCAATAATGGCCATAAAGCAATAATGCCTATAATGCCCACAATACAATATTATATAATTCGATTCCAATTGATATTAACGTTCGTGAAGTGAACATGGAAATGCTGCTACATATCTGCTGTGCCCCCTGTGCCACCTATACGGTTCAGGCGCTACGAGACGATGGCTTTGAGCCTGTGGGGTATTTCTATAACCCCAACATCCATCCCTTCACTGAATACCGCCGCCGGCTGGAGACACTGCAGCAGTATGCCGCTGCTGTGGAACTGGATGTGGTGTACAGGGATGAGTATATGCTTGAGGATTTCATAAAACAGGCTATGGAAGTTGATGACCGGTGCCACCTATGTTACACTCTCAGGCTGGAAGCAGCGGCCAGGCAGGCATCTGATATGGGCATTCCGGTATTTACGTCCACGCTGCTCATATCTCCTTACCAGAAACATGAGATGATAAAGGATATTGGTGAGAGTCTTGCATCAGATTACGGGGTGGAATTCCATTACCGTGACTTCAGGCCGGGGTATAAGGAAACTTACCAGATGTGCAGGGACATGGAACTGTACCGTCAACCCTATTGCGGGTGTATTTTTAGCGAAAATGAGAGATATTGCCGCAAATTAGTGGATGAATGAATACAGTCGAATTCCACAATCCTGTCAGATACGTGAACATCTATCAGTATTATCTGTCAATATAATCTGCGAATATAATATATGTATAAAGTATCAATTAAGTAGCACAGTTCGTGAAAAGAATTAATTGAAAAATTATTTAGTTATCTACATTCCAGTGGTATTTCATATGAAGCGCGAAAATTCAAAACAACTGTTCGATAAAGCAAAGGACCTACTACCCGGAGGAGTAAGCAGTCCGGTAAGGGCAATAAACCCATATCCGTTCTACACCAAAAGTGCCGACGGTTCGAAACTCACTGATGTTGACGGCAATGAGTACATCGATTATTGCCTGGGCTACGGTCCGCTCATGCTGGGACACAACCATCCGGCTATCAAGGATGCCATCCGCACCCAGTTGAACCACGGCTGGCTGTACGGCACGCCCAATGAAATGGAAGTGCAACTGGCAGAACGCATCCGTAACAATTATCTCAGCATCGATATGGTCAGGTTCGTATCCACAGGCACCGAGGCCACTATGGGAGCCATACGGGCAGCCCGGGGTTACACAGGCAAGAACAAGATTATCAAGATTGAGGGTGGATTCCACGGTGCCCACGATGCAGTACTGGTGAAAGCAGGAAGTGGTGCGACCACACAGGGTGCACCAGATTCACTGGGTGTCCCCCGGGACTTCACCAAACATACACTGCAGGTCCCCTATAACGATATTGATGCCATTGTTGAGGCCATTCATGGATATGATGGCGAGGTCGCAGCCATAATCATGGAACCTGTTATGGGTAATATAGGCCCCATACTTCCAGAGGAAGGTTACCTGGAAGAGGTCAGGAAAGTGACCAAAGAAAATGATGTACTGCTTATCTTCGATGAAGTGATAACCGGGTTCAGGCTTGCTATGGGAGGCGCACAGGAATACTATGATGTGACACCTGATATTACCACACTGGGCAAGATAGTGGGCGGCGGTCTTCCTATTGGAGTGATAGGCGGCAGGCGTGACATAATGCAGCAAATATCACCTGCCGGTAAGGTGTACCAGGCAGGGACCTTTAACGGGCATCCGCTTTCACTGGCATCTGCACTTACCACTCTTGACGTGCTGGAAAAAGAGAAGGTTCATGAGAAATTGAACCTGAAAGGAGATGGTATGAGGGCCATGCTGCGAGACAGCATTAACGACCTGGGGCTGGATTATAATGTCAGCGGTGTGGGTTCTATGTTCAAGGTGTTCTTCGGTGAATCGCCTTCTAATTACCAGGAAGCATTGAAATGTGACAAGGAAGGTTACTTTAATTTCTTCCACAGGATGCTCGATAGCGGCGTGTTCTTACCGCCGTCACAGTTCGAGACCAATTTCCTGTCAGCGGCACACACGGATGAAGATATTGATGCCACGGTTGAGGCATACGAAAAGAACCTGAGGCAGTAATCAATGATAATTGGTACCCGTGGAAGTGCCCTTGCCCTTGCGCAGGCAGATAAGGTAGCTGCTATGTTAAAGGAGCGCGGATTTGATACTGAGCAAAAGATCATAAAGACCATCGGTGATGCGTTCACTGACCGCCCCTTGCACCAGGTGCCGGGAGTGGGTGCGTTCGTGCGCGAACTGGATGACAGGATGCTGGAGGGTGAGATTGATATAGCGGTCCACAGTATGAAAGACATCCCAACCGAGCGGCCTGATGAATTGGTTATTGCTGCTGTGTTGAAACGGGATTCGCCTTTGGATGTATTGCTGACAAATGATGGCTCCACGCTGGACGAGTTGGCTGATGGGGCTATTATAGGTACCACAAGTATGCGCAGGCGCTCCCAGCTTATGAGATACAGGCCGGACCTGAATATTCAGGACCTGCGGGGAAATAT
>DAOWEE010000191.1 GCA_030638625.1 Methanosarcinales archaeon | reverse complement strand
GTAGAAAGTGACAAACTCTGCACTACGCAGCAGTTGCGAGCGCTTCCGCCTTTTTGTATGTCCGGATTTATACTGCTGCTTATAGAACTCATCCAGGTACTTGCCCAGTTCAGCTGCCTCACCCAGCAGTTCACCCAGGTCCGTAATTCCGGCATCCTCTACCTGCTCCAACAACAGCCGCAAAAAATGGTCAGTCCTCTCTTTCGGGTCACATATGGTGATATCCTTCCACGTACCAGGCAGACGCTCCCTCTCCCCGAACTCAAGTCTTGACTCACAAGCCTCTTTGAGGTGTCTCAACAGCAGTTTAAACAATATCTCCATATCCCTGACCCGGTAGGAATCCTTCATTGCCACGCCTTCGTTGGCAGTTAATTCTTCATTGGCGTGCTGCAGGCTGTATTCGGGCAGTGTCAGTGATGAATGGCTCCTGGCTGCGGATTCCAGGTTATGGGCCTCATCAAAAATTAAAATCACATCGTCCATCCCCCTATCCATCCAGCCAAGCAGGTTGGCAAAGATATCCGGGTTCAGGATATGGTGATAGTTGCATATCAATAACCGGGCATGGGATATCTGCCGCTTAACCAGTTCATACCCGCACATACCCCTCTCATACGCCCATTCATTCACATCTTCGGGCGTGCGCACGTCTTCATGGTACCAGGATGCAAAATCATCACTGGAATTGATTGAAAATTCATCCAATGTTGAAGGATTTTGCATACCATCATCCTGCTCTACCACCTTGTAAAATTGAGTGCAGTGCCGCTCTTGCAAGTCCTTTATCTGCTTTGCCAGTTTTTCCCGCTCGGTTGCAAGAGTCCTGGATGTTTCAATAGTCGCATCGTCGGGATGGTGCTTCAACTCCTGCTGCAGTTCCCCCAGCCGTGTCTTGAGTTGTGCATGTTCCCTCTCTCGTTCAATAAGTTCAAGGGTATTTTCCCTAAGGATGTTGCAGGCCTCATAATCTTCATCCCTGGGGCACATGTGCTTCTTACCCTTTAGCACCACCACATTAATGTCATGTTGCTGCTTTATCTCCCTGGATTCCTCAACGAACTGCTGCATCTGCTGGTGCACATTTGTCGCTATAATGACCACTTTATCCAGTTGCTGTGCAACGTCTATGGAGGGGGAGAGTGCACTTAAGGTCTTACCGGTCCCGCATGCACCCTCGAACAGCACCACCTTGCTGTTGTGCAGGGCATTATGAATGGAATCCATTGCTGCCTGCTGGTTGGGATAGCATGAATGCTTGGGGAAGAATTTCATGTATTCAGGGGTCATTATTGTAGGATTCAAGTTCTTCTTTAAATATAGTTGGGAATAGCGGAGTGAAACTAATACATATCATCAGTGTAACATCTATATCATTATTATAAGCACTATTATTATAATGGATGCATAATATTATAAATGTTGAAGACAACCACTTTATTAGGGTGAGTCGTAAATGATGTATACATGTAAAATTTGTGGATATAAGTACAATATAACCTTTAATTACATTAGTACTAAATGCCACATCTGCAATTCGGTACCAGTAATTTTAAAGCCGAACCGTTTTGAAAACGGTAAAATTGTTCCAGTTTAATACTTTTTTTGGCATGAACAATGTTGGTTTAACTTGAAATGAACTGATCCAGCGTAGACTGTATCATTCTACTTTTAGTCAGGTTCGAGAGCTTTATTCCAAGTAGCCGTATCTTCCTGCCATCAAAGAATTCACGGGAGAGTTCCTTAGATGTTAGTTTTATTATGTCAAGGTCCCGGGCATAAATATCCAGTGTCCGGGCCCTGGTAAAAGTGGTAAAATCCTCCTGCCTTACCTTCACACCAATGGTCCTGAATGAAAAACCATGTCCTATCAATGCCCTGTGCACCCTCTCGGCAATGCCGTCCAGTGAAGCATACAATTCCACTGCATCCGAAGTATCCACCTGGAATGTATGCTCTTTGCTCACTGACTTTGACTCAGTTCTCTCAGCAACCTCACTGTCATCAATGCCATGCGCCAGCTGGTGCATCCTGGCACCCCATTTCCCGAAAATACTTACCAGCACGTCCTGTTCACATCGGGCCAATTGCCCGATGGTCCTGATATCCATGCCCGCTAATATCTCTTCGTTCTTACTGCCGATACCTGGAAGTCTGCGCACCTCCAAAGGCTCAAGGAACTCGGCCACCCTGCCCGGTTCGACAATGGTCAAACCGTCGGGTTTGTCCAGGTCAGAAGCAATCTTGGCAGCAGTCCTGTTCGGAGCGATACCAATGGAACAGGTTAGACTTTCCTGCTCCTTTACCTGTGCCTTGATGATGCCCGCAATTTCCACAGCTTTCGGTAAACTTCCAGCACTTTCACTAACATCAAGATACGCTTCATCCACGCTGACCTGCTG
>DAOWEE010000173.1 GCA_030638625.1 Methanosarcinales archaeon | reverse complement strand
CTGAAATATCATTGAAAATATCAGTTAACAGGACTGCATATTGCTGATTCATGACAATTACACTTTCCTTTGGTCAGTTGTCACTCTGGAAAGTATATAAGCTTTTATAGATTTCGAGACCGTTACATTTTGTATTGATGTATTGTAATTGATGCCTGAGTGCGATAAAATGTTGGGACCAATTTTTTACTCGGGCACAAAACCCATCCTCAACAAGATTTGGGATAATTATTAATAGAAATATGATTAGTTTAACAGGAGCGCATCCGTGGGTGCGGGTGGTAAAATAATGATAAAATCAAGTCCACGCATAGAGCCCGCAGGGCTCTATACGTGTGCGGCCCGCTACTGGCCAGAGTAGGTGTTGGCTCGATATTGGCCTGGGTAGGGTATGAGTGGGTTTATTCCATTACAGGCTCGGCAAAGACCACAGTGCCTGAAATACGCTTGACTTTGGCCTTGACAATATCCTGTTTAGTTGCGCCAGTGACATAGACAATATACTTGTCCACCTTAGCAATACCGTCGCCCTTAGAACCCACGCTTTCGATTTTGAACTCGTAGACCTCGCCTTCTTCCAGCGCATCTCTCTTCTTCTCCATCGTGGCCTTTCTTTTCCTCACAGGCCGATGGGCACCACAAGCATCACACTTTAGCATCAGGACACGGTCAGCCTTAACCAGTTTTGTATCAGGGCGCCCACATTCTGAACATTTCACATATTCATCCACATAGGATTCAATCTGCTCGGCAATGGCATCAACACTGAACTTGCCCTGGAAAACAGCGTGTTGACCGTTAATCTTGCCAGCAGTCCCCAATTCCCTGGTCAGCGACTTCATCAGGTGGTCAGGGTCCCTGTTCAGCACATCCGCAATCTGACTAAAGTTCTCAAGAACAGTAGCTTTTCCTTCTGAGAATGTCTTTGGCTCAGGTATCACGAACCTCTCATCAGAAGTCTTGATGTCGGGCAGCAATTTATACGCCCGGTCCAGATTTGCTTCGTAGTCACCCATTATTTCACTTCTACTAGTATTATCTTAAACACATTTTAATTAATCAGTTCCTGTCCCTCATCCACCACAATCCTTACAGGGGTTGAGAGTTTCATCCCACACTTTCTCAGTGCATCTTTAGCGGTCAGGAATCCGTCCTGGTTGACAGAAATAGTAAATACCTTCTGTCCCTGCTTGACCTTTGCCGTGATACCTACTGCCTTACCAAAAGCCTGGCGCATACCCTGGCTGACCCTGTCGGCCCCGGCCCCGGTAGCCTGCTTGTTTTCCCTTATTACCTGGAATGGATGCACTCTGAGCTTCATGTGGAAGTTCTGTACACCCAACACCTTGACCAGAAGCCGGTTAGCAGTAATCCTGCCTGCTTCCAGTGCACCGTCACGAAGCTGGCAAGCCTCTCCGGCTATCAGTGACAACTTTACAGGGAACTCTTCCTTAAGATTCCCCATATCATGATGTACTACCTTATTCCCTGGCACACCACCCATATATTTCCTCTTTGTGTATGCCCTTCTGCTGTTGTAATTACGAAACGTCTTTGCTGGTCTTTTTCCTGCCATGATGAATGCTCTCCGAAATAGTTATATGAATATGAAATTTAACAATAATATGCGGCTTTCCTTAATAACCTGACGGCTTATAAGCTTTTGGAGACGTGCAGCACGTTATGTATCGCACCTGCCGTAACCTTACTAATACCAGGCACCTTTTCCAGTTCGGCAAGAGTGGCTGCCCTAACCCCATCCAGCGACCCAAAATGCCTGAGCAGCATTTCTTTACGTATCTTCCCCACACCCGGTATCCCGTCAAGTACCGATGACCTAAGTCGCGAAGACCTGCGGCGGCGGTGATGCGATATGGCAAACCTGTGTGACTCGTCCCTGATATGTTTCAACATATTAAGAGCCAGAGACTCCCCCGGCAGTGTCAACGGACTATCACGCCCAGGTATGTGGATGCTTTCCATCTGCTTTGACAGTCCAATGACAGGTATGTCCAGCCCCCACTGCCGCAGTGCGCTTACGGCCGCACTTAACTGTGTAGGCCCGCCGTCCACCACAATAAGGTCCGGCGTTTCATCCTTATTATCTTCATTCCCCCCACTGTCCTCATTCTCTCCTTCCCCTCCACAGCCTACAATCCTTGCCAATCGCCGGGAAATAACCTCACCTATCATAGCAGGGTCATCAATACCCTTCACGGTCTTGATATTGAAATGCCGGTAATGCTGCTTATCAGGCCTGCCCCCGCTGAACACTACCATGCTGCCCACTGCATCAGTGCCCCCGATATTTGAAATATCAAACGCTTCCACCCGCATGGGCAGGTTTGCCAGGTCCAGCACCCTTTTCAGTTCAATCAGAGCGCCCTGGCCAGACTTCTCCCGTTTCTCATCCCTGAGCAGGCTCATAGTAAGCAGTGACCGGGCATTCTTGTATGCCATATCCACTAGTTCTTTCTTACGTCCCCTCTCAGGCACTGCAATGTCCAACTTTCCATCTGACATGTCCCGCAGCCACTCAAGTACCGTAGGGTCATCGGGCAGTACGCTTAGTAAAATCTCAGTTGGCACGGGCGCATCACTGTAATATTGTGTGAGAAATGCACTCATCACTTCCTCCACTTCAGCACCCCTGGAATAAAGCGTGAACTCTGAGCGCCCTACCAGACTGCCATCCCTGATATACAGTACCTGTGCGGCTGCTGTCTTATTGGATACGGCTACAGCAACAGCATCCCAATCATAAAACCCGCCCGTGATGTGCTGCCGTGCCGACATAATATGGTGTAGTGACTGTAACTGGTCCCGTATCACTGCAGCCGATTCGAACTCCTCGCGTACTACATACTGTTGCATCCTTTCATCCAAACGGTACACCAGCTCTTCACTGCTGCCCTCCAGGAACCGGATAGCATCATCCACATTCATTCGGTATCTTTCATTGTCAATCATCCCACTGCAAGGGGCATTACACAATCCCATCTGGAAATTGAGACATGCCCTGCCTGAAGTCGTGATTTTCTTCTTGCATGGCCGAATCTTGAATACCTGGTTGATGAGCTTAAGAGTTTCACGCACTGCCCTGGCACTGGTATAGGGCCCAAAATACCTGGCACCATCTCGCAGTTTCCTGCGTGTCAGGAAAATTCGGGGAAAATCTTCATTTACTGTTATCTTAATGAACGGATACTGTTTGTCGTCTTTCAGCACCACGTTATAGCGGGGCCGGTGTTCCTTGATAAGATTAGATTCCAGTATAAGCGCATCCATCTCTGAAGTGGTTACAATATATTCAAGGTCTGAGATGGTGCTGACCAGTGCCCTGGTCTTTACATCCTTGTCAGAGCGCTGGAAGTACTGGGAAACCCTTTTTTTAAGGGACAGGGCCTTGCCCACATAGATGATATTGTCACTTTTGTCTTTGAACAGATATACCCCGGGTGAGTCAGGCAAAAGCACTGGCTTCTTCATTAATTCATCATATTAGCAGGGAAAACCATAAAAACCTTAGGTCGATAATGAGATTTACTGTTCCTGCATCTCTTTTAGCCACACAGGTATATCATTCTCTTCCGTTTCATAGGCAAGTCTGTACTGACAAAGTGGTTCTCCACTGTCAAACCTGCAGGAATGTATTTCACATTTTATCGGTTTTCCAGTAACTATGTTGGCAATACCTTCGATTTCCCCTTTCATGAATGAACATGGCTTTATGTCCAGTTCTTTGATGCCCGCACAGTCCATTGGTTCAGAAAATGTTACCAGATAACCGTCATCGAATTTTTCAACCGAATGTATGTTTGCCAGCAGTTGTTTCTTGTAATAATCAGGCATTGCTTCAGTAAGCAGTTTTTCCCCGTCAACATGATAGAATTGTCTTAGTGTATTTACAAGATGATGGCTGAATCTGACGCCTGCTTTTTGATAGGTTTCAGAAAAAATTTCCGGATTCTGGGCAATGGTGTTCAGCATCCTTAATTGATAAATGAAAATGTGGACATGTGATCCAATCGTGGTCTTGACGGGACCGTCGTATGACAACGATTCCAGAATTTTACTTTGCAGTTTGCTCTCTACTTCATGCAGGCTGTTTGAGGGGATATTAACATTTAGATATTCTTCAACTTTGTCCGCGAACTCAGCATCGTGCAAATGCCCAATCTCGTAGGTGCATGTCGGGTCTCCGCTGGTACCACAAGTGGATTCATAGACACCCATTGGTTGCTGGAATATAGCAGTAAATATGCCTGCCAGTAGTCCGGAAAAGTAGAAACACGAATGCATGCCCACATCAGGAAGGTCCAGGCATTCATTACAGACTCTTACCTCGTAGCTCACACGTCTGGAAGGTGGTTCTACCGAACGAACAGTTCCATACCCTTTCCCCAGGGTGCGAAAGACAGGCCCGTAGATATTGCGGTTTATTATCTGCAGCAATTTCGTGGCTGTTTCAGGATCACGTCTGGTAAAATTCCTGAATATTCCATGGTCAAGTTTTTTTTTATCGTGTTGTAAGAGCACATTTTCCTTCGTACTGTCCAGGGTGGACTGGTATTCTATTCTTACTATGTTTGGATTATAGAACAATATGTAGTCAAGGCGTTTCTGTGTTTCCACAGTGCTGATATAATCACCCAAGGTAGGCCGTGTGACAGGCAAGTCATTATCGATCATATGGAAAATTTTTTCCCATAGAATCTTGATTCCAGACTTAACAAGGAAAGTCATTGTTTGTAAATGAATGTTTATATTTAAAATAGTTTCTTTGTGTTGGGAAGTGTTTCATTTTTCAGGATATGAACCGATTATCTTAATCTGGTCTGCCAATTTACCAATGCCTTCAAGCGCATCCCTGACATGTACATCTAATTGGTGCCCTTCCATATCGATATAAAACAGGTAGTCTCCCAGCCCTAATTTGGAAGGTCTGGATTCAATCTTAGTCAGGTTGATATTTCGACTGGCAAATTCACCCAGCAGGTCATACAGACCGCCCGGTTTGTCATGTCCCAGATGAACAATAATAGAGGTTTTGTCATGCCCGGTGGGTGCCGGCATCTGTTTTCCCAGAACAATGAATCGTGTAAAGTTCTCTTTGTGGTCCTGTATATCATCTGCAAGTATATTGAGGCCGTAGTGCTTTGCAGACTCACGTGAGGCTATGGCAGCCATCTCTGGAAATTCTGAGGTAAGTTTGGCAGCATGGGATGTACTGCCAGTGGTCTGTGTTCTGGCATACTTGAAATGTGTGCGGATAAACTTGCGGCACTGGGCCAGGGCCTGTGGGTGGGACAGTATCACCTTCACATCATCCATACTGCCTTTAGACAGGAGGCAGTGACTTACCGGAACGATGATTTCACCTGTGATATTTATGTCATGCTCTTTAAGGGCGTCTAATGTGATGCCCACAGAACCTTCGAGGGAGTTTTCAATAGGGACAATACCACAGTCTACATCCCTTGCGAGTACGGATTCAACGACATCTTCCAGGTCATCGAAGTACTTGAGTCTGGCATTTATGTCAAGCTGGTTGGCGGCTTTTTGTGAATAAGTTCCTTCTGGCCCAAGCAGTCCGATTATCATACCCCTTACAATCCAGTGAATTCTCATATAGTTTTTGCAGGGATACAAATATATGAGAAGCAATGAATAATAACATTATCAGGTATTTTACGGTGAAAAAATGAATATAATACAGAAGTTAATCTTTGCAATTATATTAGTCATCTTAGCAATATTAATGACCCTGCCCCTGTGGTGGGATGCTATGGCTCCTTCCATATTTGGATTTCCAGCTTTTGTCGTCAGGGAGATTAATGCGATTATCGATGGCATAAAGTGGTTGATTGACCAGATATTTAGTTAGTCTGTGTGTCTGAAATCAAAAGTTATACATGCAAGTTATTCCATCTTATCATTCCTATTCAGATTGAACTATATCGAGTGACTACATGATGAAACTTGAAAATACATTGATGATGATTCCGGGCCCTGTTCCTATCGCACCCCGGGTACAGAGAGCTATGGGCAAACCCATGTTTGGTCACAGAGGCGAGGAGTTTGGCGCCATATATGATGAATGCCGTGAGACTCTGGCTGAACTGTTCCAGACAAAGAATGAAGTATTCGTAATTTCAGGCTCAGGCACTGCTAGTATGGAGGCTGCCATTGGGAATGTTATAGGAAAGGACGATACCGTTGTCACCATTGAGAATGGTAAGTTCGGAGAGCGGCTATGCGATATAGGTGAACGCTACGGCAATGCGGTTAAACTGCAGTATGAATGGGGTACACCCATTGACCTGGAAGCTGTTGAGGCCGCGCTTGAGAAAGGGGCCAAAGCCGTGGCAATGGTGCACAATGAGACAAGTGCAGCTATCAAGAACCCGGCTGAAGAAGTAGCTAAACTGGCAAAAAAACACGGTGCCCTGTTCATCATGGACGCCATAACCACAACGGGCGGTGATACGGTGGAAGTTGATAAGTGGGGTGTGGATATAGCATTCATGGGCTCACAGAAGTGTATTGCTGCACCACCGGGCCTGTCGGCTATCACGCTCAGCGATGCTGCCTGGGATGCAATAGTGGATAAACCACCTTATTATCTTGACCTGAAAGCATACCGCAAATCGGGTTCCAATTCACCCACCCAGACACCATATACGCCTGGTGTGCCGCTGATATCTGCTATGTGCGAGGCCCTGAGGATTGTGAAGGAAGAGGGCATGGAACAGCGTAAGCACAGGCATGCCCAGGGTGCAGCCGCTGTGCGTGCGGCCGCTGATGTGCTGGGAATCGAATTGTTCCCGAAGATTGACAAGTATCACAGTTATTCCAATACTGTGACTGGTATGAACATCCCTGAAGGTATAACTGATAAGGAACTGAGGGGCGAAATGCTGGACATGGGCATCCAGATTTCGGGTGGTCAGTCACACCTTAAGGGCAAGATATTCAGGATAGGCAGCATGGGCAATTTCACAGCCACTGATATGGTCACCACTATTTCCGTACTGGAACTGGTGCTGGCAAAACACGGCCTGGCGGACAATATTGGTGCGGGCGTGGAAGCGGCAAGTAAGGAACTGGACAAAATTTAAGGGATATGTTTCATTAGGTGTTGAGGATGGTCACGGTAGGCATTGCTGATACCACTTTTGCGAGGTATGATATGGGGGGCGCGGCTATTGATGAGCTGCGCAATAATGCATCGGTGAAGATTAAGCGATATACCGTGCCCGGTATTAAGGACTTGCCTGTGGCGTGCAAGAAATTGATTGAGGAGCAGGGGTGCGATATTGTAATGGCTTTAGGCATGCCGGGAGCAGACCCGAAGGATAAGATATGTGCTCATGAGGCTTCCCAGGGTATTATCCAGGCGCAGTTGATGACCAATATCCATATCATCGAGGTGTTTGTGCATGAGGATGAGGCCCCTGATGATAAGACTCTTGCTTGGTTGATGGAGCAGCGTGCGCGTGAGCATGCCCTTAATGTTGTCAAACTGATGCTGCGACCGCAGGACCTGGAGCGTGAGGCAGGTACCGGACAGCGGCAGGGTTATGAGGATGTTGGTTCTGTCGGTCAGTAGGTTGTATTAAATTTTTGCTGTAGGTTTTGGCATAAACCCGATTGATTTTCACAATCATTCCATCTTAAGATGATCTTTCACCATTATTGCCATCTCTATGAATCACTATTTTGGTAATATATCCGGTATATCTTCCCTGCATTATCATCGCTTACAAAAAGCGACCCCTCATCGTTTGTAATAATGTCCACCGGCCTTCCCAATACATTGCCACCCTTCAACCAGCCTGTGGCAAAATCCTTTACTTCAAGGTCATTCATATCAATAGTCACGATCTTGTAACCGGTAGGTTCCTTTCGGTTCCATGAACCGTGAAAAGCCACGAAAAGATCGCCCCTGTATTCTTCAGGGAAGCTATCACCAAAATAGAACGTCAACCCAAGTGGTGCAGAATGAGCCTGGAGGTCTACAAGACTTGGCATCTCGAAGGGCTGCTCGCATGGGTTGCGGATATAGACATTCTTGTCAAATTGCGTATCATGGATATTCTGGCCATAGCATATGGGCCAGCCATAGTTGTTTCCCTCTTTTACCAGATTTATCTCGTCAGGTGGAAGATCATCGCCTAACAGGTCACGACCATTATCAGTGGCATACATTTCACCTGTTATCGGGTGGAACACAAAACCAACAGAGTTCCTTAATCCCCTTGCAAAAACCTCACAATCAGTACCATCAAGGTTGCACCTGGAAATTGCAGCTCTTCGTTCGTCCTGTTCAATACAGACATTGCAGGAAGAACCAATACTTAGGTATAATCTATTATTATGGATCCTGATGGACCTGGTAAAATGACCGCCAGTGGGTAAATCATCAATTATCACTTCAAGGGATTCTCTATCAGCTAATTGGTCATTGTTCATGTCTTTTATTCGGATTACCCTGTTTTCTTCTGCTATGTAGAACCAGCCGTCATAGAAATCCAACCCGTGGGGATTGTTGAGATTATCAATGAATACAATCGTCTCATCTGCTTTATTATCGCTGTCATGGTCTGGTAGTGCTACAACTTTGCCCTGTCTTGTTAAAGAAACATACAGAACGTCATCTTTTAGAAGCATCATCCTTGGAGCTGAATTAGGACCCGGGAATGATAGTGAACTGCTTCCCAGGTTCTCCGCATACACATCGATCTTAAATCCCGGAGGAAGCTGAATATCATCCATTGATCCTGAATCTATGGATGGTCTTATACCAAGCCGTAGAATCAGGATAGATGCTATTGCTATTACAATCACAACAATGGCAATTAAGATAAAAATCCTGCGATTGATTTTCATTTGCACCCCACATTATATGCAAATGTTAGTAATTCAAATGTTAAAAGCTTCACCATACAGTACTGATAATATTAGCAAGTAACACCGAATAATTGATTAAATCCTGTGTTTAATAAAGGTTCCATTTCTGTACTCTTCAAAGGCAGTCGCTAATTCTTCCTGAGTGTTCATAACGATTGGTCCGGCCCAAGCCACTGGTTCACCAAGAGGTTTTCCAGATATCAAAAGGAAACGTAGTTGTTCATCATCTGTTGCTATCTTAACTTCATCTCCATCTTTGAATATGATAAGATGTTCTACTCCTATTGATGCAGGTTCCACCTGGTCAAAATGGCCACTTCCTTCTATCACATATGTAAACGCTTTATATCCTGTTTGGATATTGTGTTCGAATTCTGTGAATGATGGAATTTCAACATCAAGATATTCGATGTCAACTACGATATCCTGAACCGG
>DAOWEE010000327.1 GCA_030638625.1 Methanosarcinales archaeon | reverse complement strand
CCCGCACCAACCAGTTCAGTGTCTGGTGCAACGTACTCATCGCTAATCACAGCAAGTCCGTCAGTGGTGTTCATTTGCCATGAAAATCCTGTTGTGGGATTCTCATTAAGTTTGATATGAAATGTTTCACCGGTCTTTAATTCCATGCTTGTTCCATCAAGACCTTCGTGAATGGCATTGTCCATTTGCAGTTCAAATGAACTGCTCACTTCGTTGACCACTACATCATAGGTCCCGGCCTTAAGCCCAAGGACATTTAGGGGGATTGATTCCTCGAAGGGGACAATTGCCTGTGTACAAATAGCATCTGCAGGCCTGATGGTTGTGATGCTGACTGTAAATGTGTTTCCGTCTTTGCTTGTAGTAATAGTATCAATCTCGGTGCAGCCGTCGGGTAGGTACCCTTTTGCATTCACCATCACCTGTACTGGAAATGATTCGAGTATCATTATCTGTACATCTTCAACTACAGCATTTCCATAAATGAATTGACCATTGTCGGGTTTGGAAACATTATCATCACCCACGGGTTGCACATCATCGTTTTCAGTGCATCCACTGAGCATGACCAGGGTTATGACAATTGAAAGGATTATTATGCGGTTTAATGAATTTTTTACCATATTTTTACCACCTGTTTGTAAAATATTGTTTTATTGTTTAATAGACGGTGCATGGTTTATTATAATTTACTTTAGCTGCATTTTTATTTGCAGTTTAATTCAAATGTAGGTTTTTTGACATTACCTTGCTGTGTTCGCTGGCGCACCTTTATATATCCTACACCATAATTTGAAATAAACAAAAATGGAGAGTTATAGGGGTATCTCTTGTGCCAGAAAATTATTCAGACATATTCATCAGGGACATTATGACCAAGGATGTTGTGATAGTCAAAGAGGACGATTCAGTTGAGGAGATATTCAAATTATTTGATAAATATCATTTCAACACTTATCCAGTCGTAGACAATGATGGTGAACTGCTAGGTATCATCGATCAGGATATAATGCTGGAAATTATGATGTTCCACAGGATACCCCGTATAAAACACAGCCATATAGCAGCAGTGAGGTCACTGGGCGAAAGTGCCGGGAGGATAATGATACCTCACCCGGTAACAATCTCCCCTGATGCAAATCTGCATGATGCCGCAGATATGATGTTGAAACACCACATAAACAGAGTTTGTGTAGTGGATGACAATAAACTGGTGGGCATCATTTCAAAAATGGACATAATTAATGAGGTTTACCAGAGAAAAGAGGTTGGTTGATGGAGCATATTCTCCTGCTGCTTTTAATCCTGTTCCTGGCAAAGGTGTTTGGAGAGGTTATAGAGCGTGCTGGATTTCCCAGTATATTAGGAGAGATTTCTGCTGGCGTGTTTCTTGGTCTGCTGTGGTTTGAACCTGATGGTGAAGTACTTTCGTTCCTGGCAGAGTTGGGTGCAATATTCCTGCTATTCACTGCCGGATATCTGGAAGTAAATCTTAACGACCTGCGAAAAGCGTCAAAAGTGGCGTTCACTCCAACCATATTCGGTGTTGCCTTACCTTTCCTGCTGGGTTATTTTTTAGGTCAGGCATTTGGTTTTGGGTTTCTGGAGAGCCTCTTTATGGGCGTGGCGTTCAGTCCCACCAGTATTGGAGTGGTGGTCAAAACCCTCGTAGACCTGAACTATCTTTCAAGCAGACCCGGCTCGGTAATGCTCACATCTGCTATTTTTGATGATATTATAGGGATATTCATCCTCGCAATAGTGGTCACAATAGCCACCATAAATCAACTCCCCTCTGGCTTGGATTTGATACTCATTGCAGGGAGGCTGGTAGGCTTTTTGCTTATAATTGCTTTTATGGGTTTCAAGGTTTTTCCCTGGCTATTCAACTTAGTCCACAGGATGCACGTTAAGGAAAGCATTTTTGCATTCGTTGTAATGGTGGCGCTTTTTTCGGCTTACCTTGCCGAAGTCTTTGGCCTGCATGCAGTTATAGGGGCGTTTATTGGTGGGGCAATGCTTTCCAATAATCCATTCGCAAAAATTGAGAGTGTACAGAGAAAGGTGAGCGGTCTGGCTTACGGGATATTTGTCCCTATCTTCTTTGCATTCATCGGATTGTCAGTAGATATTGGCACGGTGAATACGGCTGGTTTGTTCACTGTGCTGGTAATTGGATTTGCACTTGCAGGGAAACTTATCGGGGGTTTTGTGGGATCAAAACTCATAGGTTTCGATTCTCATGACAGCCTGATATTCGGTATTGGTATGATGCCGAGGGCTGGTGTGGAACTGGTGGTGCTATCGGTGGGGAAGGAGATGGGAATAATTACTGATGAGGTGTTTTCGGCGATAGTGCTGATGGTTGTGGTTTCGATTATTGTTTCTCCTATATTGCTAAAATTTGTTATTCAGATAAAAGAAGGTAATAAACCGCAAGTGCCTGCAATATAGGGTTGATGTATTGAGCTTATATGCTCAATGATGTTACAATGAACCTGCCAAAATAAATTCCTGAAATACTCAGCACAATATTCATCAGGATATTTCCATACCCCATCATTACATTGGATTCGTTGAATAAATT
>DAOWEE010000237.1 GCA_030638625.1 Methanosarcinales archaeon | reverse complement strand
CCCGGTGATTCCTATCAGGCACAGTACAGGATAAAAGTAGACGGGGATGCCCTTCCAAAAACCTACGGAATAAATACCGAAATAAAATACCGGGATGAACGGGGTGATACCCGGATATCAGACGTCATGAAGGCGCCTGTCAAGGTCAATGAGAGTATACCCTTTAGCGAAAAGATGGGGAGAAGCGTGTATCTGGTAGTAGTACTTGTGATTGCAAGTGCACTGGGACTGTATTACTATAAAAGACGTGGCCGGACAGAATAAGCGACTTGAATAGGCCATACGCTGGAAAACAATCGCCCTTATTCTTTAACTCCTGATTTGTAGTAAAATTTAATATACCTGTCAGCCCCACTATATAATGGAGTATTAAGATGTCTGAGCCTGAATACGTCATATACACCGACATGGACGGCACACTGGTAGACCACGACACCTATTCATACGAAGCCGCACTGCCAGCCCTTGACCTGATACGCAAAAAGCATATCCCCTTGGTGTTTTGCACCAGCAAGACCAGGGCAGAACTTGAAGTCTATTGCAAAGAACTGGAAATATACCACCCATTAATATCTGAGAATGGCGGGGCCATATTCATTCCAGAGGATTATTTTGATTTTCCCTACAATTACGATAAAACATCTGACCATTACAGAGTCATCGAACTGGGAGTGAAATATGACTTACTTGAGAAGACCCTAAAAGAAGTATGCACCGACATCCAGTGCGAGGTTATAGGGTTCGGGGACATGGATGTTGACGAAGTGTGTTTGGATACAGGACTCAGTGCAGAAGTAGCAGTCCTGGCCAAACGCCGTGACTATGACGAGGCATTCAGGGTATTGAGCCCTCATCCAAAGAATGAGGAACTGGAGCGGGAGATTGTTAAGAGGGGGTTCAACTATACCAGGGGCGGACGCTATTACCATATCATGGGCAACAACGATAAAGGGCGGGCAGTGGATATATTGACCGGCCTGTACCGCCGCAAGTGGCCCGGTATCAGGACTATAGGTCTGGGTGACAGCCTTAATGACCTGCCCATGTTAAAAGCAGTTGAAATTGCCATATTACTGCAAAAACCAGGCGGCATATATGACCCTGCCATCACACATCCCGGGATAATAAAAGGAGATGGTATTGGTCCTGCTGGATGGAACAGGGAACTTATTAATATTCTGGAATGAAATATACGACATATACTGTTAAATTTAATAGTACAATGGGAGTGATGAGTAATGATTCGACTCGGCAGCATGCTGCCACAGGCATTTATGATAGGCATAACAGACCTTGTCGACATGATAGGGGCTGAGAAGACCGTCAAATGGTTAATAACCATTGGTAGAGAACTGGGTGAAAACCAGGGTCCCGGACTTGAGGGAGCTCCGGAGGGAGACTTGAATTACCTGCCCATTTGCCCTTTCGCAGATGAACTTGTACGTTTTATCGATATGTTCGGTGAGAGGCCAGAAGAATACAATACTATCGTAGAATATGTAAAGGAACGTGAAGCTGCCGATAAGGATAAAGTTGAATGTCCTGCAGTGGCTTCTGTCCTTTGCCTCATGCACCACGCATATCGCGTCAAAAGAGCAGAAATGGCAGGATATAGCACCCTGCACCTTGCCTGCAAGTCGGTTGTGACAGACAATAAGCCAGTCTACAATGAAGAAGCCATCGAAAAAGCAGGCGTGACAAAGGAAGACGTCGATAAGATCCTGGAAAAGGGTGTCTGTGTCTTCAAGTTCGTCAAGGAGGAATAAGGCCCATGGACATTGAGGAGGCAGATAAACTTCACAAGAACTGCATAAAGATTTTGGTTGAAAACCAACATCCTAACGGCGGGTTCTATGCCAGTCCACCTGGAACCAGATACCCTTTCATCTATCCCCGTGACCATTCCATCTGTATTCTTGGCACTATCGCGGCAGGATTGCTCAGCGAAGCCAGAAAAGGGCTTGAATTCATGCTGGCAGCCCAGAAACCTTCAGGAGAGTTCAGCCAGCGGTATGATGTAGACGGGAACGATACCAGTTACAAGGATTTGCAAATAGATGGAAACGGTCTCACTCTCTACGCCCTGAACCAGTACCTCAAAGCCACAGGCGGCCTGTTCTTTGAAAGCCTGGCTGACCGTGCTTTTTGCGAACAGTACTGGGAAGCCATTGAAAAGGCTGTAGATTTCATATTACAGAATAAAAATGAAGAAGTGAACCTCATCCATACCATCAACAGTATCCACGAATACCCTGCATACGAGCACGGGTTTGAGATATATGCCAACTCCACCTGCTGTGCCGGGCTTTTCGGGGCAGTTGAGATAGGAGATGCACTGGGCAAGGATGTTGAAGAATGGCGGCAGCAGGCAGAACAGGTCAGGGAGGCAATCCTTGAGCGGCTGTACAGTCCAAGGCGCAGGTCATTCATCAAATGCATAAGAGTAAAATACAAAAGTAGTGACCCTATCGGATACGATGCTTATGCATCCAGCGTGATAGACGTAGACGCTGTTGAGTATTCCCCCGCATCGTTTGGACTCATTGATGAACACGACCTTAGAAATGTAAACACAATAAAGCGTATCGATAAACTGCTGTGGGATGAAGAACTGGGTGGGTTGAACCGGTATCCTGAACTCTGGGACCGCAACAATGGTGGGTATGGTCCCTGGCTACATTTCACGTGTCAGCTTTCCAATCATTACACTGCAGTTAACAACCAGGACATGGCAGAGAAATACCTGAGCTGGGTGGTGAGTATGGCTCATGATTACATGCTGCCCGAACACATTTCAACGGTTGAAAGGTTCGAGATGTGGCTAGAAGATTATACTAATGCCAAGATATTGAGGGACAGCAAAATGACAATGATAGAACAGATAAAGGCTCATCCCAAATGGAACGAAGGATTCGCATACGTTATTATGCCCCTCATCTGGCCCCATGCAGAGTTCATCATAGCATATAATAATTATAGGAATAAATTTTTCAGTAAATCATGACCTGATAGCTGTAAAATAATTATTGTGATTTTGAATGCCAGGTACGACTCTACTACTTGTAAGTATTGTAATCATGCAGGGCAGCATCTTTCAATGTTTCCCTGATATCTGGCATGGCAGATATGGCCCTTTTCCAGTCAGGCAACAACACTCCGCTGGGGTCATCTATGTATTCTTTTCCTGAAATAAGCATAATCCTTGAAAATTCCTCGACCATGCATTCTTCCGCATGCCTGCTGTAATTCAGGCCGTTGCACAGTGCATCGGCATGATACTGGCGTATTCGGTCTTGCGCGATACGTTTGAACAGCACATTCGCACTTTGCAGGAACGCCTCATTGATGTCTATACCATCAACTTCTACCAGATTCCTGAATATGCTCTTGGTAATATCCTTTATCATCTTCAGGATACCTTCCTCAGAATCTGTACCTATGGTGCGGTGTTTGTGTTCGTAAAATTCCAGATCTACCTGGGAGATCCGTTTTAATGCAGTACTCTTGTAAACTTCAGCAAGCAGTCCCACCTCCAGCCCCCAATCGCCTGGGATGCGGATGTTTATGGCAAGGTCTGAAGTCATGCCGAACTCGCCGGATAGCGGATATTTAAATGCACACATGTATTTCAGGAAATTCGAACTGTAATTGGTCTTCTCAAGTAGTGTGTTAAGCAGGGGACTCAACAGTAACCTGTAAACCCGGCCGTACATTATCAGGTTATCCATGTCAATCCTTGCATAGTAACCTTTATTAAAGAAAAAACCAAGGTCAGGTTCCACAATTGGATAAAAAAGTTTTGCAGGCAGGAGTTTTGAATAAGACATAACGTCCGCATCATGCATAGCTATGGCATAACTGTCCAGGCTTGCCACACCCAGGGATATCCAGGTATCCTTACCCTTGCCCGAAAACATGGTTATGTCAAGCCCTCTTTCCTTTAATTCTTCAATTACATGCGACACAGTAGGCCCGTTGCACCATACAATTGTATTAGGTATCTTGAGCCTGGAAAAAAAGTTCTTCACTTCAACATATTTTTTTTCATCCTCTGCAGCAAGCGCAATGATGACCTTGCTCAGATATGTAGACCCATTAATGTGGTCAACGATATTGTCCAAACTGTTTCCATGTATCTCGTCATAGAGCATCGGTATCAACAGCGTCATCGGACGCTCATCTTTCAGCTCTTCCAGAGAGGATATGATGGTCCTTTCATCTACCCTGAAATCATGGATTGTTGTTATCCATTCCTGTCTAAAATCCATTTACCCACATCCATTTTATTCATAATAAAATTTTATAATAAAACTTTAATTGCTATTTGTAATTATATGCCCGTTTTTTTCCGATATAATTTCAGCATATTTTCCACGGTATCTTCCTGTAGCATGCCAAGCTGGGATACTGTTTCAAAGAACCGCTTCGGGACCGATACCTTCTCCAGTTCAAACCCTTCCCGTTTCTTGAATTCATACTTGGCAAGGAATATCTCCCTGCCAATTGCCTCCAGTTCATCCCTGGTCTTCCTGATACCTACACATTCAAGAGCATCAACCATGTTCTGTTCACCATAAACACCCCTGGCAAACAGGCAGCATACCAGACTGTTGTTGACCATACGCCAATAGTCCTCATAGATGAGTTTGTCCACCATCTGCTCCTCGTTCAATTGCTGGCTGGAAGCTTTCTGGTCGATGCTGTATCCCCCATTGTCCAGATGGGAATGACGCACACCCACTATCTGTCCTACTATGGAAGCCGGCCCTGTATGGTACCCGGCAATCTCAAGACGCCCCAGGTTTATGGCAAAGTCCTCTCCCCCGTATTCTGCTGCTGCAAATGCGGTACCTTTTGCCAGCGCCTGATAGAACTTGTTTGGCATCTCAACAATGCGGTCAATCATTTTCAGGTAATTTTCAGTATCGCCCCAGCGTAATGATAAGCCCAGGGTATCCGGGGGCGTGATTAAGTCGCGCTCATACATTTCAGTGGCCCATGCCAGCACACCTCCGGTGCTCATGATGTCCAGGCCGTACTGCTCACACCTGTCAATAAGGCGCAGTACATCCTCACCCATGGTGATGCCAAGGTTCGTACCCAGGGCATAGATCAGTTCGTAATCATAACTTATGTGCGCTACTTCGAATTCGTGTCCTTTCTGGAATGGCGTTTTGAGCATGGCAATATGAATGCACCCGATAGGACAGTTGCTGCAAGCAATCTTGCGCAGCAACAGGTTATCTGCAAAGTATTCTCCTGAAATGCTCTCTGCATTCTCGAACCGCGATTGTTTCAGGTTCTTGGTAGGCAGACCTTTCAACTCGTTCAGCACATTGATATTGGCAGCCGTGCCCAGGTCATGGTACTTGTCCATCACCTCGGTATCCACCACTTCTCCATAGAGTTTGCTGTACATCTTCTTGTAGGCGGGCATGTCTGGCAATTCTACCTCTTCGGTTCCTGATATGACAATAGCTTTCAGGTTCTTGCTGCCGAACACCGCGCCCAGGCCCAACCTGCCGAAATG
>DAOWEE010000010.1 GCA_030638625.1 Methanosarcinales archaeon | reverse complement strand
TTGGAAGGCCCAAGTCATAGCCGCTAGACCATCGGTGCGCATTGGAATTGTACTTTCAGTATAGTCTTATTCAATTTAATGTTTTCGTAGTGAATAACTGCGAACCCATTTGCAGTTAAAATAAATGTTATATGTATTGCACTCATTATATCCTATTGGGACAATTCCTAATACAAATAATTAAACCAATACAACACAGGAGATGAGTTAGTTGAACATTCGAAATATATACAGCGGTCTGATGGTCCTGATAGCGCTGGTCGTTATTGCAGGAACAGCATCCGCATACTTTGTACAGTCCTCCACAGCTGGAACTGTAACTACTGCCAGCGGGGATGAGATTCAGGTAAATACCATAAATGTAGGCGGCACAGGCACAATCAGCATGAGCCCGGATGAGGCCATAGTGTACCTGGGCGTGCAGACCCAGTCAACCGATGCTGTGATTGCACAGCAGGAAAATGCACGCAAGATGGAAAGCATAATCCAGGCCCTGAAGGATGCAGGAATTGCAGAGGATGATATGGAGACCTCAGGTTATAGCATATACCCTATGAGGAGTTATGAAAAGCCAGAACCAACCATAACCGGCTATACAGTCTCGAACCGGCTTAAAGTGACAGTGAAGGATATCGATGACGTGGGCGATGTGATAGATACGGCAGTTGATGCCGGAGTTAATGAAGTCCAGAGTATCAGTTTCACCCTGTCGGAAGAAAAACAGCAGGATGCAAGGGAACAGGCACTTGAAAATGCAGTACAGGCCGCCAGGGCAGATGCTGATACCCTTGCCAGTGCTCTTGATGTGGTAATAGTGGGTCCCGTGGAAGTTACTACCAGCGGCGGCAGTATCACAACAACGTATCCTGCACCTTACGATGCTGTTGCAGAGATGGGATATGCAGGAAGTGTCGCCAAGACACCTATCCAGCCAGGGGATGTGAGCGTCACAGCATATGTCCAGGTGATATACCAATTCACATAGGGCAAAACAGATTAAGTATGGAACAGGGATGTGGCCTTTTCAGGCGCTACTCTGTTCTCCTTTTTTCGTACAATAGTCCCACTATGGACTGAAGTATTTTTTATATTATTCCAGCTCTGGTTATTATTTTTTTTGTTTGAATATGGAATATCCAATTTAAAGATTCGAGTTCAGGTTATCCTAGAAACATAATCTGATATATAGCCAGCAAATTCGTCAAAATCATCTAACTTTTCAGTCAAAAATGTATAAAGCAATTCCAGGTCCACGTCTTCATACGCATGAACAAGAATATTCCTGAATCCAGCAGCGTTTGATAAATTCACAGCAAAAATCTCTGGCAAGATGCCATGCCTCCCGATAATCAAGAAAACACTCCTGTAATCTTCGGGCCTTTCATATCCCTCTTCTGAAATTATTATCTCACCAATGTCTATAGCGGTTTCAATGGCAAGATGAAAATTCCTCTCTACTGAACTGCGAAGCTCATAATTATTGTCAAGGGTCTTCATGTCGATATTTCGAACTGATTTCAGGTACCCTACATATTTCTGCATGTAATTAAGTTTCCTGATAATCTTATCTTTTGCAGGCATTTATGACAATCCTTTTTTGGCTAATCGATTCAAAAATGACCTGTTTAAGAAATCTTCATGATGCTTCCGGTCCAGGTATCTTGACATTATTTGCTGTTCAACATCAAGTTTAAAATCTCTGTCCCTGACATAAACTGGCATGTTTACTTTGATAACCTCAAAATTTAAAACCGGGGGAGCATGGTTCATTATTACTAAATCCACCCTGTCGCTTTTAAGCAAGGTAGTTAAACCTGATATAAGTTCGAGTCTTTTTTGGTTCTGTTCATGTTTTGATAGACTATTCTTCAAGTGAACCGCTATGTCGATATCACTGAGCATGCCATTATCATCTCTGGCAGTTGAGCCAAATAAGTATGCCAACTCAACATATTCCAGATGTTTGAAAAACTCTTCAAGTATCTGGACAATATGTTCCTGCTTTGTATTACTGACTGAAGTCCCTGCTTTCATGAGATTCGAGATCCTCACTGTTTAAACATTTTATCTGTTTACTTGTTTATATAATATGTCATGTTAATTGACTATGTTATCATTAAAGCCAATAAAACAACAACACAAAAATACTCCAATATCCATTATTATCCTCCAATACATACCCCTCATATAATTACATCCAACCGGAGCCCCGTCAATGCAAAAACTCACCCCAGCAATGCAACAGTATTACGATGCCAAGCAGCAGCACCCCGATGCCCTCATCATGTTCAGGATGGGTGACTTCTACGAATCATTCGGCGAGGATGCATCCACAATGGCCCGGGAACTGGACATCACCCTCACTACCAGGGGCAAGAACAAAGAAGGCGAAAAGATGCCCCTGGCAGGCATACCCTACCATGCACTGGACTCATACCTG
>DAOWEE010000119.1 GCA_030638625.1 Methanosarcinales archaeon | reverse complement strand
TTTAGTGCTTCTACGGAATCTGAATGCAGAGAATGTCACACTGCTACAGGTACTGCTGTTGGTGAAGATCCAAATCCGAATAGCGTTCCAGACAGGCATCATTGGTTAGTAGCCGGTGGTGCATATGCATGTCTGGACTGCCATCCGGTAGTCACCAACCCGGACGGTTCACAGAACATTACTATAACCAGGGACTGTCTGGAGTGCCATTTATCATCACCGCACCATGAAACTGCAGATGCACAGGCCAGACATTGCAGCGTATGTCACGGAAGTCTCGTTGATGACTATGATGACGGGCATTATATTCCAACATATCCCACATCACTGGTAACTCCTGATACTTCATTTAAAATATATAATGCAACAAGTGACAGGTATTGGGGTGGCTGTGAAGCATGTCACCAGGAAGATGCAACCCAGACTCCACAGATCAATAGTAATCAAGTGACACATCATAATCTTGGCACTGTAAGCAATAATTGCTTCTATTGTCACTTTGGTAACGGAGCTAACAATATCAGAAAATGCGAAGAATGCCATGGTGTAAAATCACTGCACAATATCCAGTATGACTATAACAATACCTCAGGTATGCTGGGTTACGGTCATATTGGTGATAACTGGGACTGCAACGGATGCCATGCATTCTGGGATGCAGGAGCAGCACCAATGGAAGGACCAATAATCCCAACCATTGCCACAGTAAGTGCAGATGGACTGGTAGCAGGTCAATCAACAGTACTCAGATTGGAGGGTTCCAACTTCATAACCACTACTGGCACTACTACCTATACATCTGGTGTCGTTGTCAACGATGGTGCAAATCCAGTTACATTGACGCCTGATTCCATAACCGGTTCCCAGATCATAGTGACAATACCACCTCTTGATGCAGGAGTATACGGATTGTATGTGGTAAAGGCTGATATGAAGAGCAAACTGGTACCAATCTTTGTTTCACCAGATGTAACCATCACTTCAGCAGTCAAAGACGGAGATAATATGGTTATTACGGGCGCAGGATTCGGTGATCAACTGCCTGAGCCATTTGATACACTTGTCAGTGTAACGGTACTTCACAAATTCAATAAGAATAAAATCGTTGAACTGCCCACCGACATTGTATCCTGGTCAGATACCCTGATCGTGATTAATTGTCCGGATGCAAGCTCCGAAGACCTGGCAACTGTGAACGCACTGTTCGGTTCAGCTTCGGCTGATATCACTGGTGATAGTGATCCAGCACCGATACCAAAACCTACGAAAAAATATAAATCGCCAACGAAATAGCCAACAAACAGATAAGGATTGGGATTTGGATACAAATCCCTATCTTTTATTTTTTTGGGGTTTGAATATCTAAAGGGTGAGTGAAATGAAGAAATCAATATTGATATGTGTAACTTTAGCAGTAATTATTAGTTTATTTATATGTGGAATGGTATCCTCAGAAAAACCTGAACGGGATGTTATTGTAGGATTTTACAAAACACCTGGCCCATCAGAAAATGCATTGATCCATAGTAACGGAGGTGCTGTCAAACACAATTTTAACATAATTCATGCCGTATCTGCCAGGTTACCGGAACAGGCAATAGAGAATTTGAAAAAGAATCCCAGGATTGCCTATATTGAGGACGATGTAATCATGATGGCAATGACTGATGAATATGCCAATTCCTGGGGTGTAAGCCATATTGGCAGTCAGGTAGTGCACAATAATGGTACTGATGGTACGGGAGTCAAGATAGCTGTCCTTGACACCGGGATCGATTATACCCATGTAGACCTGGATGATAATTACAAAGGTGGGGTTGATTTCGTTCAGTATTCAGATTCAAATATTATTCCCGATCCCATGGATGATAGCGGAAATGGGCATGGCACACATGTTGCAGGGATTATCGGTGCTGAGAATAACGGGATTGGTGTAGTTGGTGTGGCCCCAAATGCCAGTCTCTATTCGGTAAAGGTATTGGGTGGTTCCAATCATGGGCAAGCTAGCTGGATAATTGCAGGAATTGAATGGGCTGTAGAAAACGATATGGATATTGTCACCATGAGTCTTGGTGGTCCTAATTCAATATCTCTCCAGGAAGCTTGTGATAATGCATTTGACAATGGTTTGCTACTGGTAGCATCAGCTGGAAATACCTATAGTGGAGATGTGGAATGTCCAGCTGCATACGATTCTGTAATCGCAGTGACTGCGACTGACCAGAATGATCAAAAAGCAGATTTTTCGCCTATAAGCGCCGAAGTGGAGTTGGCAGCACCAGGTGTCAATATATATTCTACTATTGGATATTTGTCCATTAGTGGACAAAGTGGAAATGAATATGATTATATGGACGGGACCTCTATGGCAGCACCTCATGTGGCTGGAACTGCTGCTCTGATCATCTCAAATGGTATCCCGGATGTGAATGGTGATGGTACAGCCAACAATATTGATATAAGACTCCAACTGCAAAAAACCGCAATAGATCTGGGAGATAACTCTAAGGACTATGTATATGGATATGGATTGGTTGATGCCCAGGCAGCTGTTTTTGGAACACCTGAAATGCCGGTTCCTTT